>CAZLAJ010000091.1:0-4077 GCA_964557525.1 uncultured Gammaproteobacteria bacterium
CGCTTCAGTTTTTTGGGTTGATTGGTACGTTTCATATAGTAACTGTAATTATAATCGAGTCGTAAGTAATGATGAGTCTAACCCATGGAATTGCTGCCAGACTGCCTCTGTAACAAACGGCATAAATGGGTGCAATAATTGAACACAGCCAAAGTAGACTTCTTCTAGCGCCTCGTAAGCATACATGTTACCATCTCTTAGCGATTCTTTCAACTCTTCTGTATAGTGATCTGCAAATCGGTGCCACAAAAATTGATGGATGGCCTCAAGAGCCAGGGAGAAGTTGTAACCATTCAACGATTTCATTACATCCTTTTTAAGCAGTTTATACTCTTGCATAAGCTCATGGCACCGCTTCTCTACCAGATCGTTACCATCTCTCTGTTTTCCTTCTGACTTATACATCAAAAGTAACCTACCCAGGTTCCACACCTTGTTAGTAAAGTTTCGCATACCCAGTATCTTCTCTTCGGAAAGTACCAAATCGCCACCTGGAGCAGTACCAAAGACCATTCCCGCCCGTAGTGCGTCTGCCCCATACTTTTCAACCATGAGGAGCGGGTCGATAACATTTCCCTTGCTCTTACTCATCTTTTGTCCTTTTCCGTCCCGCACCATGCCGTGTAAAAGAACGTGGTTAAATGGCGCTTTCCCTGTCATGTATTTACCCACCATTATCATACGAGCCACCCAGGCCCGCAGAATATCATATCCCGTCTCCATAACTGAGGTGGGATAAAAATAGTCGAAATACGACTGGTCCACATTTTTTAATGTTACAAAGGGCCATTGAGAAGAAGAAAACCACGTATCAAATGTGTCTGTATCTTGTGGAAACGAGCAGGTATTACACAGCATACACGTGTCTGGTTTGCTGGCCGAGACAAACCATTCTTTCTTTGTTTCACAGAAGTAGGCAGGAATGCGAATTCCCCATACGTTTTGCCTCGATATGTTCCAGTCGATAAAATTGTTAAGAATTCGCACAAGATCCTTCGTAAATTTATTCGGATAGACGCACACTTCTTTCTTATTTACGGCTTCAACCGCCTTATCCGCAAGGGGACGAATACTGATGAACCACTGGTCCTTCTCAAGCGGCTCTAGAGTAGATCCGCATTTATAACACGTTTTAATAATCATCTCGTGTTTCTTCTGGCTTCTTAACAATTTTTTTTCGATAAGCATTTGCACCACCTCTTCCCTCGCTTTCTTAACCCGCAATCCATCTATCAATCCGGTGTTTATCATACGGCCGTCTTCACCAATTACGCGTACCCTCTCTAAATGATGTCGTTTTCCCACCTCAAAATCATTAAAATCATGTGCAGGTGTAACCTTCACAGCTCCAGTACCGAACTCAGGATCAACATATGTATCAGCGATAATTGGTACTGTTCTGTCTGTTAATGGAAGATGTGCATGTAATCCGATATACGACTTATACCTCTTGTCATCTGGATGAACCATGACTGCAACATCGCCAAACAGCGTTTCGGGGCGAGTAGTTGCCACTACGATCTCTTCTCCATTCTCAATCGGATACGCGATTGAGTAGATTGCGCCTTCTACCTCCTTATCATCTACTTCTAAATCAGAAAACGAGGTGCCGTCTTTTGTACAGAAATTAACTAAGCGTTTATCACGATACACAAGTCCATCCTGATATAACCTCTCAAATGTCTCATAGACCATCTCAACTATTTTTGGAGAAAGCGTGTACTGCTCTTTACTCCAGTCCAGTCCAAAACCCAGCCGCTTCATCTGAGATTTTATCGTTCCCTTGCTCTGTTCAACAAAATCCCAGATCATTTGATAGAGAACATCCCTTTCAAAATCAAACCTGCTCTTCCCCTGTTTCTGCAGCTGTTTCTCAAACACATACTGAGTCTCGATCCCGGCATGATCTAATCCCAACACCCAAAACGTGCTGTAACCCAACATCTTCTTATATCTGATTAATATATCTTCATACACAAAAGCAGCGTGACCCACGTGAAGATTGCCATTTGCGTTTGGCGGAGGCAACACAATACAGAAGGGCTTTTTTGACCCATCAACTTCCGCTTTGAAGAACTGCTTCTTATCCCAAAATTCAGATACTGCAGCTTCTACAGTCTGGGGGCTAAACTTAGGGTCCATTACAACGTTCTGCATGAGATGATTTATACCAGATAGATCTATAAAAATCAAAAAGTTTATACAGTCGATAGAAATCTACAAAGGCGCTCTCTATAATAGATAGTCATGGATTGGATTATACCTACATTACAGTGGTACGTTATTTTACTAGTTCTCGGACTAGCATTTACTCCGATTACGCGATTCATATTTAAACGGTTTGAATTCGATTTCGGTTATGGTTTTGCAAAAGCAATCGGGATACTTGTTGTTAGCTACTGTGCCTTCTTGTTCTCAACGCTAAAAATCCTCCCTTATTCTATCTGGTCTCTCTATCTGTATGTGGGAATCTTTGCACTGATCGGAGTGTCTGTATATAAACGGTACCCGCTTCAAACGAAACATAACTTCATTCCAGATAGGATGAGACAGGCGATGGTAATTGTAACCGAGATGCTCTTCTTCCTGTCTCTCTTTTTTTGGGCATATGTACGAGGTCAGGAACCATCTATCCGGGGTCTAGAAAAATTTATGGATTTTGGCTTTATCAACTCTGTGCTACGATCTACCTACTTTCCCCCTCTCGACATGTGGCTGTCTGGGACCGCCTCACACCCGAAAGGGATGGCTATAAACTACTATTACTTTGGTCATCTGACGGGCGCAACCCTTATCAAAATAACCGGAGTCATCCCTGCCATAGGGTACAACCTCATTCTGGCATCTATCTTCGCACTGGGAATAACCCAGTCATTCTCGTTAATTGGTAATGTCATCTCATACGCATTCTCAAAGAGAAAACAGGTCATAACAAGCGGAAAGATGATAATTACTGCCCTGTTTGCATTCTTCGGTAGCTATCTACTCAACTTAGGAGGCAACCTTCACACGATCTACGTTTTTACAAACGGATACCCCAATGAAAAACCAATTCCATTCTGGACAATTCTTTCGCACTTCCAACCAGAAAAATACTGGTATCCTAACGCAACCCGATTCATTCCATATACTATTCACGAATTTCCCTCCTACTCATATGTTGTGGCAGATCTCCATGGCCACGTATTTGACATTATCTTCGTTCTGTTAACTCTCGCACTCGTCACCCTCTTCTTCATCACCACATTCGAGAAGCGGTATTTTTCCACCGTTCCCTCTCACTCCATATTCAACCTACATAACATTCCGAAACATATAAAACGTTACTTTCAAACCCCGCAGTACATTCTATTCTCAATTGCATTTGGCTTCTTGTGTGCTGTTCACTACATGACAAATGCCTTTGATATCGGCGTCTATGTTCTCCTTATCTCTCTCACCCTTCTCATACTTTTCAATATTTCGGTTGAACTCTTTCTCAGTCTCGGCATTATGCTTGTCTCTATAGTTATCTTCATGGTGCCGTTCTCTGCCCACTTTATCCCCTTTGTCTCTGGCATAGGGGTAAACTGCAGTCCTCAGTTCCTAGTCGAGATGAAGAAACTGGGACCATTTCTGTTCGAAAGGGGTAACTGTCAGTCGTCTCCACTATGGATGCTCGGAGTCCTCTGGGGATATTTCTGGTTCAACTTCATCATCCTGGGAATCCTTGTATACACAGAATCGCGATCTAAAAAAAACATCGAGAGAAGTAATATCTTAGACCTCTTGATGATTATCTTCTTCTTCTTAGGAACCACTCTCATCATTATTCCTGAGTTCTTCTATATGAAAGATATCTATCCTGCGCACTTCCGTGCAAATACTATGTTCAAACTCGGCTACCAGGCATTCATTATGATGATGGTGGCGTCGGTATACACCGCATGGAAACTGAAATACAGCTCTCTGCGTACCATAGCTTAGAGAACTCTACAGGTAATATACATATTCTTAACATTTCTCATCATTATCTATCTTTACTTTTCTTTTATCTCCTACTATGGTCGACTTGAAAAGCCACCGCAACTATATGGC
>CAZLAJ010000092.1:0-4053 GCA_964557525.1 uncultured Gammaproteobacteria bacterium
GCTTAGAAAAAAGCTATATCTCATATATTACAACTATAGTAAATTTCAGATGTATATACAACAAATGTAGACTATAGTTTGATAGATCAATCTAAATTCTTTTGACTTTTGCAAACTGCCTGTTTATAATAACAACCATGTCATTTACAGGCAAAAGCAGCTCAAAGGTATCACTCGACGATCTTCCCGATTTAATGACTATTCGTGAGGTTGCAGATTTACTACGCGTTTCTCCTCTTACCATTAAACGATGGGGTAAAAAAGGTAAACTTCCTGCAATACGCATCAACTCCCGTGGAGATAGACGATACAGAAAAGATGTTGTAACACGACTTCTTGGAGTAGGTATTGTTGAGTAAGACTAGCTCTCTTCGTAAAAGAATAAAATATATCACACACTCTGTTCTTTCGGTTTCTTTCTAAATAGATTCTTAAATAAGTTGGCTATACCACCAAAAATTGATTTGATAAGCGTACCTAAGGTTGGTTTCTCTAGCAAACTATCCAACTCACCTAATCCTAACTGGTCTGGGGGAACACCTAAACTTTGCAACAACTTATCTACTTCAGCTCCACTATCTGGAGAAGCAACCGAGCCTTGTTTCAAAGCATTCTCTACTGCCGCTTGTCTTTCGGCCTCAATATCAGGTTTGCCACTATTAGCATCGAGTCCAGCCTCATTCTTCAACTCTGGAGTAGGCACTCCGGAATCTCTGCCCATATCAAGACTCGTATGATTCAAAGTGCGAGTTGATGGATTTTCCGCCTGCTCCGATACTAACCTCTTATTAATTTGGTTTCCAGTTGTAGATACAAAAGCTTCACCGTCTGGTTCCATATTATTTATGTGTTGCTGGTATTTACTGATAAATAGGACTGGAGCTTTTGTCTAATCTGTTCTATCTCTTTTTGTTCTTCACGTTTGCCCGCCAATATCTCTGCAAACTCTTTATATACTTCTTTCTTTGCTTCAAGATACATAGTTGTTGATAGCTTGCGCTTCCCTTCTGCCACTTCAGCCATATACTCTGAAAACTTAGCCTCAGTTAGCATAGCATCGTATTCATTAAATGTGCGATATAGTACCATTAAAACATTAAATTTCAGATCCTCGTCAAACTGTTCATATTCAGCTTGTAGAACCTTCTTATACTCCGCATCCAACGGTAATATCTTTAAAACATTCTCAAAATTAATATCAAACATACTAGATTATCCCAAAACTTTTACGACGAATATACTCAACTGCAATGGCTTTTATACTTGTCCTATTGGCTGGTAAAGGCAGTGATGTAGGTGGCGTACCCTCTATTAAGCCAGAGAGATGATTTACATCGATATAGTAATAGAAATATCTATCCCTGAGCATCGCATCAATAACGTCTTTATATGGAGCAGTTGTAAAATCAAGAGTTCTGTCTGCAGCCACATCACGGAAGTTATCAACTGCAATCCTCGAGCCCATATCCGGCATTCCAAGCACATCTTTGTTCAAGTCTTCGACAAACGAGGTTACTATTTTCTGCATCATTGTAGAGTTCAATTTCTTAGCCTGACGCGGATCAAAAAATGTAATATTATCTGTACGCACCGAAGAAAGAGCGAAGCGAAAGTCTCTTTGCAATACAGCCATCCATTTTTCCGGAGGGAGCAGTTTTACCGCTCGATCAAACTCTGTATGCTTTGCAGGACCGATGATATCGTCACCAAATAATAGTTGTAATGTAACTAAATACACATCGGGATAGTCTTTATACCTTACATCTCTATTTTCCAATAGTTCTTTAACCTTCTCTGTGGGATTCAATTCAAGCTGTTTCGCTCGTGTCATAATCTCTCCTAGTTTGCTTGAATCAAGAACTTCCAAAGCTGCTTTATACGCCTCTGCCCTATACTCTGTCCAGTTGCTCTCAGCATCATATTTTGCCCTTTCCACACGCAGTTGGTCAATTTGCTGCTGATATGCATCAGCTGACAATAATATGACTTTACCACTTTTCGTCTGCCTCTCCCCATGTTCAGCGCGAACAGTTGCTATCCTACTAATTTCAGTATAAATCTGACCATGTAGTACTTTAATACGTTTGTTCACATTATTAACCTGTTCATCGTCAGCGCCAGCTTTTCTTTTAGCTTCGTCTACTTCTTTTGCCTTTGCTGCTTGTTGCTTTACCAACGTTTCTATCCGCTTATAGTGTTTCTGAATAACTTTTTGCTGACCACTAATTAATAACTGGTGAGTAGGATCTGTCTCAGTAATAATATCTCCACTTCTGGTTTTAGTTACTTTTGTATGAGAAGTGTCTCTCATATATTGATCGAGTAAACCAATTGCATTTTTCAGCAGTGTATCTTTCACATAAGTAAGTTTCTCGTCAATCTGAGTAGCCTCTGATGATTTCTTTACAAATTCTAATTGTGCTTTATTCCTTAAAAATTTATCTTGCAGCAATCTAATCTCTTCGTTATACTTTCTAATCTTATCTTCAGACTGAGCGACTTCAGTTGCGGCGTTTTGTTTAGCTGTAAGTTCTGCAATCTTAGCATCTATCTTTTTAACCTCGGCCTGCTGCGCGGGAGATAGTTCGGGTGGAGATAATAGCTGCCCTTTAGGCCGCTCAACCTCAGTTCCATCAGGTAACTTAACCTTCACTGTCTCCGGATCTATCATCGCGTGAATTTTCTGTTTTGTTTTATCAAGAGACCGCTTCTCTTCGGCTTTCTTTTTTGCCTCTTTTATCGCTTTCTTCGTTTCATCCATTGCCCATGTAATTTGACCTTCTATGTTCGTTACTGCGCCCATAGCGCCTCTATCTATAGTCGAAAGTGCCAGCTCGGATACGAGCACTCCGTAAGCGCCTACACCATAACCAAATTTTCCTCTTAAAGCATCATAGGTTACTAGCCCCCCCACTCTCCCGATAGCATATCCTCCAGCTCGATAAAACTCATCTCTCACTTCTTCCATATCAAGTAAAGTCCGTTCAATCAACGGTCTGCTGCCTGTAGGAACATCTTGATCTCCTCCAGTACTCAATGGCTTAAGTACTTTCGTTTTTGTAGTCGGTTGTTTCATCCGCTCGAACTTCTCATTAAGAAATAGCTTTTGAGTATCTGTAAACTGCCTCCCAAAGTTATCATCGATAACAACAGGAATGTCGTCTCGTAAACTGAATTCCGTGCCTAAGGTTATTCTGCTTAACAATGCTCTATCTGCGAACTCAACTTTAAATTTTCTACTTCTGGCACTCCTCCCCAAAAGAGAATCACTCAGTTTTGTTGCTGCTCTACCTGCCCGTCTCTTCAACCTCCCAAACAAATCGTAATCCTCATCCGTTGCAGAATGAGCACCAGTGCGAGACGTTACTCTTGTCTCATCCTCCGACGGAAGATGTTTAGGTGGGTTCGTCTCATTATGAATGATCGCGCCTGTTGCCATCTGAAGAGTCGCCATCTCCCATTGCATTATTGGAAATGCGATTCGTAACCATTCATCTCTTTGATCTCCATCAAATAAGCTCTTCATTGCTGTGTGAATCTCATTGTCTGTAGATACGGATGCTGTATCTAATTTAGTAAATTTTTTCCCAGCAGATTCTTCAAACTTAGTTATGAAAGTAATGAGTGTTTTTTCAAATGGTCCACTAGCGGTCAACTTTTTAGCTTCATATGCTGGCTTAAAATACCTGTATGCAGACACCATGCTGTCTACCAGTGTTGCCATTGCTGCTGCCGAAGGCCGAAACTCTCTATTCTCAGCCACTCGTTGACGCTCCGTAAGGCTCGCATCTCCAAATATTTTTGCGGAGTCAAATTTGCTACTCGACACCATGTCCAAGTGAGCAAGCACACGAGGATTTATAGGAGTGCTATTTTGTTTACCCACTCTGGTCTCTTTTTTAGAACGTTCTTCCGAAAAATCAGCTGCATCAATTGTCATATCATCATCATATTGCAATTGATAAAGCAATTCAAGTACCATTCTCTATATACATGGCTACTCCACCAGAATTACCACGTACACCACAACAAGATGTTGAAACGATCCGCAAA
>CAZLAJ010000093.1:0-3998 GCA_964557525.1 uncultured Gammaproteobacteria bacterium
GACGCAATTGTTATGCGTCATTACGAACCTGGTGCGGCAATGAAAGCATACTCGGTATCTGCGGGGATTCCGATACTGAATGCCGGAGATGGGACCGGAGAGCATCCCACGCAGGCGCTTCTTGATTTATATACCCTCACTTCACATTTTGGCAATCTAGACGGTATAAAAGGTCTCATGGTTGGTGACCTGCTAAACGGTAGAACCATCCATTCGCTGCTTCGTGGTTTGGCGCTATATAAGAAGGCAGAGGTGTATCTGCTTGCGCCACAATCCCTGAAATTGAAGAAGGAAGATAGGGAGCTTTTTGAAGCAAAGGGTGTGCGTATACATGAGATTAAATCGGCTGATGACATCCCAACAGACTGTCGTTTTTGGTACTGGACTCGAGTGCAGAAGGAACGGTTTAAAGACAGTAAGGAATATGAAAAGCTGAAGCACAGCTTTATCCTTACTCCTGAGCTTTTGAAAAGAAAAGGGAATAAGCACATGGTTATTATGCATCCTCTTCCGCGTGTGGGTGAGATTGATACTCAAATTGATTCCGATCCTCGTGCGATCTATTTAACCGAACATATGAGGAATGGTGTATATGTTCGTATGGCTCTGTTATCACTTGTTTTAGGTGGAAAATGAAGGGAATATTGAGACTGCAGAACGGTATGATGTTCGAGGGTGAGTCATTTGGTGCCGATGTAGAAACAGAGGGAGAGGCAGTATTTACTACGGGAATGGTGGGCTACCCCGAGAGCTTAACAGATCCTTCATATGTTGGTCAGATACTCATCTCAACGTATCCAATTCTCGGCAGTTATGGCGTGCCTGAAAAGAGGGTATGGGAGTCAGAAAGTATCCAGGTCTCCGGATTTATTGTTTCTCAGTATATCGATACGCCATCTCATTACCAGAGCGTTGAAACATTATCTACCTGGTTAAAACGTGAAGGCATTCCTGCACTTGAGATAAAAGATACGAGATTGCTTACGCTCACTATACGTGAACAGGGTTCTCTATTAGGAAGAATATCGTTTACCATTTCGTATGATAAGAGAAAAAAATGGTATGACCCAAATACGGATAATTTGGTTGAGAGGGTATCAATTAAAGAGCCGGTATGCGAGGGAGAAGGGAAAAAAACCGTGATGCTTGTAGATTGCGGAAATAAGCTGTCGATAAAACAGAATCTATTGAAACGCGGTTTGAGAGTTGTGATGGTGCCTTGGGATTATGACGTATTTTCCTCTTCCTATCAGTTTGATGGGATCGTTATTTCAAACGGACCAGGAGATCCCACTATGTGTAAGCAGACAATCGCAACAGCCAGAGAAGCATTAAACCGAAAGGTGCCGTATTTTGGCATCTGTCTTGGTAATCAAATATTGGCTCTTGCAGCTGGGGGCGAAACATACAATATGAAGTTTGGCCACCGCGGGCAGAACCAGCCTTACAAGCTTGAAGGCAGTAAGCGCTGTTATCTCACCACCCAAAACCACGGCTTTGCGATAAAGAAAATTCCCCATGGTTTTAAAGCCTGGTTCACAAACGCAAATGACAATACGAACGAAGGAATCATTCATACAAAGTTACCCTTTATGTCGGTCCAGTTTCATCCGGAAGTGATGCCGGGGCCATTTGATACGGACTGGATATTTGACTATTTTATTAAAACGCTATGAAGGTAAAAAAAACGCTCGTACTTGGGTCAGGCGCCCTTAAGATCGGTGAGGCGGGAGAGTTTGATTATTCAGGTTCCCAGGCTATTAAGGCGCTAAAGGAAGAGGGAATTAAGACAGTGCTCATAAATCCCAACATTGCGACCGTACAAACATCTGAAAACCTTGCCGATAGAGTATATTTTTTACCTGTTACTCCTGAATTTGTTGAGCGGGTGATACAAAAGGAAAAACCAGACTCTATTCTTCTCTCATTCGGTGGCCAGACCGCGCTTAACTGTGGCATAGCACTTCACAAATCAGGCGTACTCAAAAAGTATCACGTCACTATTTTAGGTACCCCGATTGAGGCGGTTATTATGACCGAAGATCGGGAAAAGTTCGCCCGGCATCTAATCTCCCTCGGTATACCGGTTCCTGAAAGTCAGGCAGTGCAAAATATTGATAGTGCGGTTAAAGTAGCAAAAAAAATTGGTTATCCAGTAATGATGCGGGCCGCATACTCCTTGGGTGGTCAGAAGTCAGGGGTTGTGGAAAACGAGCGGAAGTTGCGTAAACGTGCGCTTGAGGCCTTTTCTTTTTCAAACCAGCTTCTTATCGAAAAATATCTCCACCATTATAAAGAGATGGAGTACGAAGTAGTGCGAGACTGTGATGATAACTGTATCACCGTCTGCAATATGGAGAATATGGATCCGCTTGGCATTCATACCGGAGAATCTATCGTTGTTGCTCCGAGTCAGACATTGACTAATCTTGAGTATCACACTCTGCGAAAAGTTTCCATTGAGATCGTGCGTAGTTTAGGCATAGTGGGGGAGTGTAACGTGCAGTTTGCTCTTAATCCGAATCCTGAAAACGGACAGATTGAGTATTACGTTATCGAGGTAAACGCCCGGTTATCCCGATCATCCGCGCTTGCATCTAAGGCAACAGGATACCCGTTAGCGTATGTTGCTGCGAAGTTGGCACTGCAACATAACTTAGGCGACATAGGTAACAAGGTTACTGGAAAGACGAGTGCGATGTTTGAACCGGCACTCGACTATATCGTAGTTAAGATTCCCCGGTGGGATCTTGAAAAGTTTCCGTATGTTGAGCGGCGTATCGGAAGCAGTATGAAATCGGTAGGGGAAGTAATGGGGATCGGCAGAACCTTTGAGGAAGCATTTCAAAAAGCCGTACGAATGCTTGAGATAGGAAGCAGCGGCGTTACTAGTTTTAGTTGGTTGAAAAAAAGTGAGTATCAAAATCATATCTCTATTCCGACGCCATGGCGGATGTTTGCAATCGCGACTGCTCTTAAAAAAGGGAGTACGGTTCGTAAGTTGCATCGTGCAACAGGCATTAACTTGTGGTTTTTGCATCGAATACAAGCGATTGTTGATTGCGAGGAATCTCTAGTAAACGCCAAAAAGAAAAATGAAAAAGATAAAATTGCGCACTTGAAACTCGCAAAAGAGCTTGGATTTTCTGATAAACGAATAGGGGAGCTGTGGGAAATAGACGAAAGGAAAGTAAGAGATACGAGAAAACAGAACGGCATTATTCCGTCCGTTTTTCTCATAGACACCGTTGCCGGTGAAGCACCAGCACAGACGAATTACCTCTATATGACCTACGGTGGTTCACATAATGACGTTAAGCCATTAGGAAAAAAGGGAGTTGCCGTGCTGGGTTCAGGTCCGTATCGAATCGGTTCATCGGTGGAGTTTGACTGGTCGTGTGTCAAAACAGTAGAAGCTCTGAAGAAATATAGCAAGTTATCAATTGTAATCAACTGCAATCCAGAGACTGTCTCAACTGACTTTGATATCTCAAATAGACTTTATTTTGAAGAGCTGACATTTGAACGGGTGGCAGACATAGTGGATTTTGAGCAACCCGACTCGCTAATTATATCCGTGGGAGGACAGACGCCTAACAATCTGTCGCAAAAGCTAGCTGCGTACGGTGTGCCGATCTTAGGAACACAGTCCACAGATATAAATCGTGCAGAGGACCGCAATATCTTTTCATCACTTCTCGACGAGCTTCAGATCGCACAGCCATACTGGAAGAAGCTTACCGATATTAAATCAGTTGCTGCGTTTGTTCGTAAGATAGGATTTCCGGTACTCATCCGACCCTCATACGTGCTATCAGGAGCTGCGATGCGTATCTGCTATACGAGGGAAGAGATGAATACCTACATTAGGCGCGCGCTTGGCAATGTCGATAATACAGCGATTACTGTATCGCGTTTTATCCGTAATGCAAAAGAGCTTGAGTTTGATGGCGTTGCGCAGAACGGGAAATTAATTGCATCGGTCATTGCCGAACACA
>CAZLAJ010000094.1:0-3856 GCA_964557525.1 uncultured Gammaproteobacteria bacterium
AAGATCAACGACATGGATATAGTCGCGAAGACAGGTACCGTCTGGGGTTGGATAGTTGTCTCCAAATACTGAAAGCTCCTTCCTGCGACCAACCGCGACCTGGGTGATAAAAGGAAAGAGATTGTTTGGTATTCCATTGGGATCTTCTCCGATCTTTCCGCTTTCATGTGCTCCTATGGGATTGAAATATCGAAGCAGCGCTATCTTCCACTCGTTATCACTCACAAACGTATCACGTAGTATCTGCTCGATCATTGCCTTCGTCTGTCCGTATGGACTTGCGGGAGACTGAAGTGGAGTATCTTCAGTAACTGGTACATGTTCCGGATTGCCATACACAGTGGCACTTGAGCTGAAGATGATCTGCTTTACCTTCTTTTCCTGCATCACCTCAAGAAGATTTAGTGTTCCCGTTATATTATTATGGTAATACCACAGGGGCTTTGCAACAGACTCTCCTACCGCCTTAAGTCCTGCAAAATGAATAACGGCATCAAATGCTTTTGTCTCAAACACACTCGCAAGAGCATCTTTATCAAGTAAATCTACTTTATGAAACACCACCTCTTTTCCCGTTATTTCATTCACTCTCTCTAAACTCTTTTCAGTACTGTTCATGAGATTATCAATGACTGTCACCTGATGACCACTTTCAAGTAATGAAACAACTGTATGAGACCCAATGTAGCCCGCTCCCCCGGTAACTAATATGTTCATATGAAAGATAGGAAAGTAATAACAGAAGTAATTATACAAAAAAGTGAAGTTGCCCCCTCCGCCAGATTTCTCCAGCGAAGGGGACATGTTTGTTCCTAGTGGCGGCTAGATGCCGCCGCTAGGAACCCGAGCCCCATTATTCATGAGACCCTCTCCTTTCGAATTTAAATCAGTCTCCGCTCGGGCACGCATTGTGCCTTCGCTAACTGATGCAAATGATTACACCACACATCTGGTATAATTACCAATCTATGGCTGTTAAACTGCTTGCTGCGTGTTCCGATTTAGGCTACGCGAATTCATTCGTGGATACGTTCCCCGACTACCTTAAAACCCTTGGTATAGAAAAAATGTTTACTGACCTCAACATTCAGTATGAAGACCTTGGCAAGGTTGAAGCACCACACATTAACAAAGAGAAGTTTTCAAACCCCTCATGCAAGTTTGCAAGCACTATAGCGGAATACAGTAAAAAAGTTGCTGATGTGATGGATAGTAATGTTGATTTTGCAAAAGACACCTTAGTTACCATAGGAGGAGATCACAGCATAGCTATCGGTACGATAAGCGGAGTACTGAGAAAACAAAAAAAGACTGGGGTGCTGTGGATAGATGCACACCCTGATGCAAATACCCCCGAAACTACCCTTACCGGATGGGTGTATGGGATGTGTACCGCTGCATTATGCGGACTCGGTGATGAAAAACTAGTCACTATCAACAACAAAAACATTCCCCATGCGGATCCTAAACACTTTGCTATTTACGGAGCCCAGTACATAGATCCCGGTGAGCATGTAAATACAAAGGAACTGGGAATACACCTCACCACAATGGACGATATTATAGAACAGGGACTACAGCAAACTCTCAATGATGCAGTCGCGAAGGTAACTGAAGGCACCGAACTCCTTCATGTGAGCTTGGATCTTGATGCAATAGATGAGCTATACGCACCGGGAACTTCTGAATGCAGTAAGGGGCAGTTCAGCTACCGTGAGATTAAATACATCTGCCGGAAAATTGGAAAAACAAAGAGGGTAAGCTCGATTGATATTGTAGAAGGCGACCCATCAAAAGACATACATGGAAAGACGGGTAAACTGGCGATAGAGCTTCTTGCAGACTTACTAGGGCATGAGTACACCGACTACTCTTCATACATCTCGCAGAATGCAAAATAACCATCGATTAATTATGCCTCGGCGACCTGTTCCTCCGACAACCTAAACAATCCCTCATCTATTCTCCTCTGGTCAAGATAGTGAGCAACAAACCCGACTGAGCGGGAGAGAACAAAGAGAGCATTAAAGAATTCGATTTCTGCTAACTTCTTTAACTCCTGCTGTGAGTAACCTTCCTTTTCTTTTAATAGATCTAGTAACACTGCGGCAATTGAACCATCAACATTCAGGATGAGGTTGCCTTTTTTTGAAGTGGTTACCTTCTCAACTTCTTGTGCAAACGTAATATATGTTTTCTCACTTAATCCTTCAGTGAACTGGAGAAGTCCAGAAACCCTAGGATCAGGATTGTCTGCTCGGTACTTCAAGTGTCCTATTCCCTGAATAATGTCTCCCCTCTTTGCATACTGTTCAACAAACTCATGAGCACTCAGGCCATTCACAACACCCGTAATCCAGTTATATGCTGCTTCATTTGTGGCCCCTCCAAATCTCGGCCCGATAGTCAACAGTCCTGCGACAAGCGAAGATACGAGATCTTTTCCTGCACGGGCCGTTACCATGGTGTTCACCACACCAGACTGGTAAGGGCCATGATCTACCGCAAGCTTGAGAACAAACTCTACAAATGCCTCAAGTTCTTTGGATTGTATTTCCTTTCCAAGCAAAAGGGACATAACTAACTTCGGGTAGGAAAACGACTTCACCACCTCAAGCAAATCCGTATGTAATACTGTTGGCACACCATTTTTATCACCCGAGATGGTGCTTACAAAAAGTGCTTTACTGCGATTGTCCATAGTATAATCTTCAACTGGTAATAGTTCGGTATTGTCTGTCCCTGTATTGATCTTTCCTGAAGGCATGGCCTGAATCATTCGTACAAATTCATCAAACGAGTCGGCAATATGCGCACCTACATCTTTGAGTGCCTGTTTCTTCGCCTGCGCTGTCTCCTCTCCCTTTTTAGCCATAGCCTTTGCGTGTCCAAACTGAGGCGGTACCTCAAACATCTCTGATATACTGCCTGCAACATACGCATATATCGGCTTCTGTAACCTCTGCTGTTTCAGAAGCTCAGCAATCTCATACTCATCCACCCCCCCAAGCTCCCCATAGTAAACAATCGCCTGTGTTTCTTCATCATTAAGCGCTGCTTCAATTACACCCCGCGGTGTGCAAAGCGGATACCGATCTCCGCCAACATGTATGGCAAAAGACAGATGTCGCCCTGATTGTGCAAGGATGGATATGATCTCATTCACCATACCTCCTGATGCTGCACATACCGCTACACCTCCTTTTTCTGTTAACTGCGATGAGCGGATCTGCCGAGGGGTAAGGCCACCGATCGCACCAAGCTTCAGAACCTGGGGAATGACAACCCCCACACTTGCTGGACCGATGAGCTGAACACCAGCGTTCTGTGCATGTTTCTGCAACTCAAGTGCGTTCCGTTCCGGCATATTCTCAGCAAAGATAACGCCAACCTTGAGGTTTCTCATCTTTTCCATTGCGGATATGGTAGAAAAGTATGCCCTACGACCTGAGTTTACGTTGAGTAGATATTCAACACTTGAAAGAATATCCTGTGGTACCTCATCTAAGGTTGAATGGCGGGGGAGAAGAATCTCTTCCGTTCCCCAAAAGTATCGTTCTGTTTTTCTCGAAGTGGTGCTCGAGATAATGCCAACCACTCTCGTCTTCTCATACTGAGAGTAGTAATCAAAGTCAATCATTGACTGAACAATATTTGGGTGTGAACCGATGATGAATATATTTCCTGTGGCCTCTCTCAGTTTATGTATTTCAACCATACTATGTTGCAATACTCTTAATAGCGATCTTTACAATGTCTGTTAATATCATATCTCGACCAACAACCTGTCCGCACAGCTCGTTCTGTTTCAAAAACTGCTCCATCATCTGCAGGCCTTCCTCCTGATATAGTCTAC
>CAZLAJ010000095.1:0-3643 GCA_964557525.1 uncultured Gammaproteobacteria bacterium
TGCTATGAAACCTACATTACTTGTTATAGACATGCAGAATGACTTCTTTGTTAATGAGGAAATCGTTAAGCAGAAAGAGTTGCTAGTAACAAAAATCAATGAGTTAGTTGACTTCGCACATCTACACCATATTCCTGTTGTGTGGATACGACAGATATATAAGGCAGATTTAAGCAATGCACCGAAACACATAAAATCGAGTGGGAAGCAACTTGTAATCGAAGATACGGAAGGAAGCAAACTGGTAGATGGTCTTCAAAAATCTCAAGAAGATTATGAAGTTATTAAGAGTCGTTACAGCGGATTTTTTAAAACAGAATTAGAACAACTCTTGGTCAATCTTGCAAGCGACACATTAATCATCTGTGGTATAAACACTCATGCTTGTGTGCGGATGACTGCAATTGATGCTTGGCAAAGAGACTATAATGTAATTATTTCAAAAGAAGCAGTCGCTTCGTATGATATTGAACATCACAATATCACGATGAGATATTTTGAACCAACAATAGCGCAGGTCAAAACAAATAGTGAAATAACCGAGATGATGAACCCTCAAGTCAACTACAAACTCCAATAGCTACAACGTGTTACTGTGTATTCGTGCAGCCATTTGGTAATATAGTGAGGGTAATTTTGATATACTCAACTTAATGCTTCAGAAAGAAGGGATTCCTAGTGCAAGGCAAAAACTATTTTCTGAAATGGTGCTTGGAGTGCTCATCTATGCTGTTGTTTTGGGATTCTTTGAAGACTACACAAAGATATTAAGTACATGGTCGTACTCCGTTACATTTGCAGCAGCAGTGGTGCTGCAGCTTTTAACATACGCAACATTTTGGTTGAAATCATTAGTGGTAAAACGGTTTAAGGGAAGAGAAGGAAAAAGGTATGTAGTAGCACTCATTTTTGGTGTGTGGGCTATTATGTTTTTTTCAAAGTTTGTGTTTCTTGCTACAATTAATTTCATCTTTGGTGAATCGGTGACTCTCAGCGGGTTTATTGGGCTCATGTGCATTATCGTCGTTATGGCAATCGTAAAGAAACTGATAGAGATGTCGTATGAAAGACTTTTGGATGCATAATAGGTGTATAGTAATAGTTTCCTGATTGATCTATAAATAAGGTAGGGTATAATATGTTTCATATGTTAAACGGCTTCAAACAGTTCATATTAAAAGGTAATGTAGTGGATCTTGCGGTTGGTGTAGTAATCGGAGTTGCATTTGGTTCTCTGGTCTCTGCCCTTGTGAAAGATATTATTACCCCATTTATCGGAGTATTTGGAGGTGTTCCAGACTTTTCTTCAATAACATTGACAGTTAACCGTAGCAAGTTTTTAGTCGGTGACTTTATTAATGCACTTCTTTCTTTCCTCATCATCTCCGCGGTAATCTATTTCTTTGTTGTTGTCCCGATGAACAAGCTCATTTCAATAACAAAGAAAGAGAAGGCTGCGGACCCATCAACACAGAAATGTCCAGAGTGTTTAAGTGTTATCCCACGCGAGGCAAAACGGTGCGCCTTCTGCACCTCTCCAATAAAGTCAAATAGTAAATGACGGTTGGAAATAAGCGCAATGTATATTGTGCCTATTGAGATGGCTTTTTTTTGCTTCATTTATACGTAAGTTACGTGAAGCAGCTATAATGAAAGTAGATGATGAATAGAAATATCGTTATTAAAATAGCTGCGGTCGTTGCCTATATTGTAATGGTTACGGTAAATGTGGCTGCAAATATTCTACCCATCAACAGTATTACAACTGGAGCAGTATCAGACTCGTACCCAAACCTTTTTGCACCAGCTGGCATCACTTTCTCTATCTGGGGCATAATATATCTCCTATTAGGAGCCTATTCTGTTTACCAATTTGTAACGAAAAAGGACTCAAAAACGCAGCACTTTATCGAAACTGTCAGCATCTATTTTATCTACACCTCTGTTATTAACGCAATCTGGATCTTTGCCTGGCACTACCGAATTATCTGGCTCACTGTTGTACTCATGCTCTCTCTCCTCATTTGTCTCATTAAGATTGCAGACGTGATACAGAAAGAAAAGCTAACTAAACAAGAAAAGTGGTTGATAAAGGTGCCATTCGGAGTATATTTCGGATGGATTACCATTGCAACGATTGCCAATATTACTGCCTTTCTTGTTAGCATTGGATGGAACGGATTTGAACTGCCGGATAGTACCTGGATGATTATTATCCTCATTGTGGGATTTGTGATATGTAGCTTAACAATGCTTCGCTACAACAATGTTGCGTATGGACTGGTTCCGGTGTGGGCATACGGAGGAATATTGTTAAAACACACATCCCCCACAGGATTTAACAATGCATATCCCTATGTGATCATCACCACTTCCTCTCTCCTAGTTGTGCTTCTTCTTGTGAACGGTTATTTACTACTAAAGAAACGTGCGCTTTGAGTGTTTAAACGATTATCTTGGATATAATTAACATATTGGTATGCCCTGTTGCAATTAGTTCCATGGTGTTTATATATATGTCACAAGTTGCCTTTACAGCGAAAGTAATACAGATTGAAGATTGGAAGATAATTCATTTGCCAACGAGTGCAAGTCTTCATCTGCCTTCTCGAGGTATGGCTATGGCTGATGTAACTATTAACGACACTACGTTTCATGTTGCACTTGAACCCGATGGTGTTGGCAGCCATTGGTTTAGGTTAGAGAAACAGATGCTAGATGCTGCTAAGTTACATGTAGGTGATAGTGTTCAGATATTAATGGAGCCGTCTGAAGAATGGTCGGAGCCCGACGTGCCTGAAGATCTTAAGCAGGCGCTTGAATCAACTCCTCAGGCATATTCACTCTGGAAGAAGGTAACTCCGATTGCTCATTGGGATTGGATTCGTTGGATACGTGCAACTAAACAGCCAGAAACCCGCAAGAGACGTATTGAAGTTGCCTGTTCCAAGCTTACAGCAGGATCCAGAAGACCTTGCTGTTTCAACCGATCAGCATGTACGATACCAGAAGTATCCAAGAACGGCGTACTGGTTGATGCTGCATAATCTACTTCATCTTTTTAGATACTTTTAAGAACATATCGTTAACACAACCTTGTAGTTCTTTTTAGGTGCGTTCATTTCCTCGATGGTTAGAACAGTGTTTGGTTTTTTGTTTTGTGGGTGTATTTCCAGTATCCGACTCCAATAGGCAGAAACAAGGTCATTATGTAGTAGAGGAAGACATCTGGTTTGTAATATGATGTTCCGATATTAAACATCTTTACTAGGAAAATATAGTCCAATACAACAGCCATCACAGTCCAGATTATTCCCAAACCAACATAGCAGCTTAAACTCGGTCGTTTTACCTTGTATACAATCACCCAGATTGTGAATAGAATGGCAAACGGAGCAATAACCCATCCGATTAAATCTTTTGGAACAATGAAAAAGAGCAAGATACCTGCGAGGTATCCAACAAACCAGAGAATGAAACCCCATGTCAGACTGTTTAAGATCTTCTGTTTTGGTGTCATATGAATAGATACTATTTGGATATTCCTCAGTTTGCTGTGACGTGCATTACGTTCAAAATAAGAAACGGGAGTATAATTGTGTTATGACTAAAAATCCAGTACTGAATGCTTTGTCTCTCATTT
>CAZLAJ010000096.1:0-3588 GCA_964557525.1 uncultured Gammaproteobacteria bacterium
CAGAAAACGACCAGATGGATATTTTGACGAGTAGCACTTGGCAAGCTTCTCTGCTATTTTGTCTCCACCACCGATTAGCATGATAGGACGCTCCGCGTAAGCAGCATACTTGACCAATTCCTCGACAAGCTCTACCCCGGTTAACCGCTCTCCGACCGGTCTACCCAGGATACGGCCCGCCAGAACAACCCCTATACCATCTGTAATACGAACTTGTGCTGTCCTGACAATCTTATTGAATACCTGGTTATTGACTGCCTCAACCATTATTTCGGGGTTAAGTGAGACAATATGAACAAATTCAGTCGTCGTGCCTATGTACTTTTTAATTTTCTCTAGGACTGATTTTTTTGTCCCGTTCTCTACTGGGATTCCAAGAATCATTTGAGCCATAGATATTGCTAAATAAATATAGGATTAATTTACTATCAATTTTCATCTACTATAAGTAGATTAATGATCAACTTTATTCATTTACTTTTTCTTTTGATTAACGTTATTTGAAACAGTTTTATTGTTACGATATAGTATTTTTATATTTGAGCTATACTTTCGTCCTTTTTTAACATTTGCTTACATTTTGGTTTTACAGCCCCATGTAATGATACGTACTATAAGACTTATCGATGAGCGCATTAACCCTTCTTCTCTTATATTGTCAACTCTCTTTCATGCATTCAATTCAAGTTTATCACCTTCCTATGCCCCATACTCTATTTCTTTTACTCGATTTTACCTAATTGCATTCTTATAACTGTCCAGATTTTCAATAGCCATACCCACCCCCCTTATCACGCAGTAGAGTGGCTCCTCTACCACAAATGCAGGCACACCGGTATAGTAAGTTACATACTTATCTATATTCGTAAGGAGCGATGTGCCTCCCGACATCACGATGCCTTTATCAACAATATCCGCCGCAAGCTCAGGAGGCGTTTGAGCAAGAACCTCTTTTATCCCCTCCAAGATGAGCTTGAGTGGGCGCTGCACCGCCTCGCTAATACTCTTTTCCCCAATTTCCATGATCTTGGGCAAGCCGGTCTGCGCGTCTCTCCCCTTCACCTCCATAGAACGCTCTGATTCGGTCTTGTTATCCATCTGGGCATTTCCAATACGGACCTTAATATCCTCAGCAGTGCGCTCTCCCACTACAAGATTATGCTGTTTTTTCATATGGTGTGAGATGGCCTCATCAAGCTTCGTTCCCGCCACGCGTACCGTTTTAAAGGCAACGAGCTGTCCGAGAGAGATGATAGCAATCTCAGCAGTACCACCCCCAATATTTACAATCATGTGTCCAGAGGCTTGAGAGATAGGAATACGTGCACCAATCGCTGCAGCAAGTGGCTCCTCTATCAGATATACATCAGATGCTCCTGCCTGTTTACAAGCTGCAACAACCGCACGCTTCTCAACCTGACTAGACCCACCGGGTATAGCAATCATAACTTCTGGCCACAACACTCTCCCGCCGAGAGCTTTTTTCAGAAAGTAGGTGATCATCGCGGATGTGGTAGTGAAGTCTGCAATGACCCCTTCACGCATGGGACGGGATGCAATTATCGAAACAGGAGTCCTCCCAAGCATCTCACGCGCTTCTTCTCCAACGGCAAGGACTTGTTTGGTTTCTTTAGCGTAGGTTACCACAGTTGGCTCATTTACGACGATGCCTCGTTTAGCAAGATATACCAACGTATTTGCGGTACCGAGGTCAATACCGACTTTCTTGCGGAAAAACATACACCATAGTATACTATGTTGCAGTAAAATAGGATTTTGAAATATTATCCTGTATAACTAAAGATATATATGAAGCTCGTTTATAAAGTAGTTTTCTTTCTCTTCTTTCTCATCATCATTCTAGCTGTAATTGCGTACGCACGGGGATACCGACCTGATCTGTCTTCAGGCACACTCACCCCAACCGGCATTATCGCAACAAGTTCTTCCCCTCGCGCATCAAAGGTATATGTAAACGGGGACCTTAAGGGAGTTACCGACCTTAACCTTACCCTCCCTCCAGGAACGTACAATGTCGAGATTCAAAGAGACGGATACCATACGTGGAGTAAAGAGATTAAACTGAAGGGCGAGCTTGTTGCGGTCGTCGACCCGGTACTGTTTCCAATAAATCCCTCTCTCACCCCGCTTACCAACCTTGGAGTAATAAAAGCTGTTGCTGTTGATGATACCGAAAAAGTGCTCCTGTTCACCGAAACAGGCGATCCTCTTAAAGACGGTGTTTACCTGTTTGAGTCAAACCGGAGACCTCTGTCTTTTCTCCCACCACTCACCCCGATTATTCTAAAAAAGGATATTCCCGTAAGTTCCGAGTACTCATTCTCTGACTCAGTAGTCTACTTCTCTCCAGATTACAAACAGATGGTTATTCAAATAAAGCCAACCTTGCAAACAGAACCATTCTCATACCTTTTCAGCGTGGATGGAGAAAACCAGACGCCACTTGATACTACTCAATCAATTGACAACCTTCTTGCGGCCTGGGATAAGGAGCGCACCCAACAGAATCTGAAAATTCTTTCCACCTTCCCGAAAGAGATGGTAAAAGTAGCGAGCGACTCAATGCAGGTAATATCATTCTCGCCTGATAAGAAAAAGATACTCTACAAAACGGAGAGAGATCTTACCCTGCCTCAGTTTAAAAAACCGGTGATCTCATCCAACCAGTCTCCAGAAACGAGAGAGCTCAAAAAGGGGGAGCTGTATGTATATGACAAAGAAGAAGACAGAAATTATAAGATACCATACAATATCCAGTATCAAGGTAGCATACTCAAAAAAAACACTCCAACGCCAGCACGAAACATAGCACTCATCCCCTCTCCTACCCCACTGGCTGCCGAATTAACCGAGATTCCTCCCATTAACTGGTACTACGACTCTAAACACCTCATTATGTCTGAAAAGAAGATTATCTCTGCGATGGACTACGATGGCGCTAACAGAAAGACTGTCTATTCAGGTCCTTTTGAAGAAAAATTCCTGGTTAATACAGCCGATGGAAAGATTATCGTACTTTCAAACTTGAACCCTGAGAATAACCCATACCCAGACCTCTACCTAGTCGGTATCCGTTAACCTCGATGAGTCATCAGCTAGCCGCGCAAGGTCCGTATTATTGATCGTAATCAATCCCTGCAACGCTTGAATTTCTGTCTGCAAATTTATACAACGATGACAGGTACGCACAAACGTCCGCGTCCCCGCACCATGTTCATGTAGCATATGTTCAGTTAGATCTCGTCGTACCTCTTTAATCTTTGCCGCCCATACTTCGTTCTCTTGTTCTATCTGTTCACGAGTTCTCGCTCCTTTTTTGCCGGAAAGTTCTCCACCATAAGGGAATAGTATATACTGTTACTTCACAACTGGCACAGCAAATACCATAAGCCGCTTGAGAGTAGTGCCGGGCGGCCAGCAAGTCTGAAGTGTTAAAAACTCTTTATCAGTCTTTCGGGTAAGATACTCTACCTGAGAAGGATCCACAACCTCCTTCTCTATCACTTTATACACATGCCGTTTACCCTGGTAAAACAGATTCACCTCATCCCCCCTCTCTAGCTTATA
>CAZLAJ010000097.1:0-3585 GCA_964557525.1 uncultured Gammaproteobacteria bacterium
ATACACAGATAAATAATAAGCGAGAGATTTCTGGAGAAAGCTCATGTTATGAATATTCTTCTAGCGGGCTACTATGCAACTATTCCTATAAACTCGGATTTCCCTTCGTTTATCTTGAAGTAAATAAGAACACTACTTACGATAGTGTAAGAGACTGTGACGCTCACTCGTATCAGTGTCTACATGATCCAATACCATTTGAACAAATGAATAGATTCCTTTTTATCGCGGATGTAATTATTTTTGGATTAATAATAGCGCTCATCCCTACTCTAATCTACTGGTTGCTTATTCGCATATTCAAAATATCTTTCCGCCTATCATGGTTATTTCTAGCGATTGGTTTATCAGTTATTTTTAATCTACTCTCTTTAACTAATCTGTTATTCATTAAAGTGCCAGTGCTTGCATTTGTACCCTTATTGCTAGTCAACCTTTTCTTACCAACTGTTGAAATAAGTCAGCCAGTACTGATGCTATTAGTTGTACTATATGGAGTACCTCTGATATTGGCCACAACTATCTTCTACTTGATAATATGGAGCGTTTGGAGAATAATACATAGAAAGTAACAACTTCGAGTAGCAATCATGATGTGTGAATCTCTCAACTAGCTCCAAACAGATAATGCAGATAAATGAGGGTTATAGATGAATAGACACCAATCTCTTACCAACTAGACAGCCAATCACATGAAGCCGTTTATTTATTAGGAGAAAATTCAATGATCCACTCAATTCCATATTTATCTCGAAACATACCAGCATATGAGCCCCAAGGACCGTCTCCCATAGATCCTTCTACTTCTCCTCCTGCCGAAAGACCATTGAATAATCTGTCTGCCTCTTCTCTACTATCAACACGTACAAGAATCTTACTTCTATTCTCGCGCTCATTTACTCTTCCCATCATTTCTGGAACATCATTAGCTATCAAAGTGGTGTTGTCGCCAATAGGTAAAGCGATGTACATAATTTTGTTTTCTTCTTTTTCTGCCACAGGAAATTCATCAGTCGCTACATCCTTAAATCGCACGACTTTCACAAACTCTCCACCAAATATTGATTGATAGAAAGTAAACGCCTCTTCAGTATTGCCATTGAAATTAATCCAAGGATTTAATGTAGACATATATTAAGGATAGCAAATAAAAATAGTTAAATCTCATCTTGCTTGTAAGCACCTATAAATATCTTCGAATGTTGATATAACACCTAAACTAACAGATCAAAATTACTTTAAAGCTTTTCAAATAGCACCTGTTGATTGGATAGATCAGCTTTTGTTTCTGTTTTTCCGGTTGTAGAATTATTTTTTGTCATAAGTTCTATTATCCCGTAGTCCTTTTCTTTGCAAACTCCTCATCAAAAAGTGCGTAGTAATCAGCATAAATATACTTTTGACCGTAGGAAGTATCACCAAAGGGCTCAAGAATTTTTAGCTCAATTAATCGCTCAATGGTGTTATACGAGCCTTGGCGCGAATAGCTGGTCCACTTCATAATCTCAGCAACACCGACAATTGGTTGGCTAAATAAGTGACGAAGAAGCCCTAGAGTAACAGCTGCTGATCGAGCTCCAAGTTGTTGAACTTTCGTAAAATCACGGTCTCTTAGGTCGGTAATCTTGGCACATGTTTCAATAGAAGAAGTTGCCATTTCAGTGATTCCCTCTAAGAAAAACTGGAGCCAAGCATCTACATTTGCATCCTCATCATGGTAATCGTTCAATCTCTGGTAATACACTTTTTGGTGTTTCTTAAAATAACTGGAAAGGTATAGGACCGGTAGTTCTAATAAACCTGCAGCATGCAAAAACAAAGTGATAAGCATTCGACCAGTTCTGCCATTGCCATCTACAAAAGGATGAATTGTCTCAAATTGGGCATGAATAAGCCCTGCTTTAATCAGACTAGGGAAATCATCTTCAGCGTGAATAAACTTCTCTAAATCATCCAGCGCGTTTTTCATGTCAGGCACAGCTGGAGGCACAAAAGTCGCATCGCTAGGAGTCTTACCACCAATCCAGTTTTGACTTTTTCGAAATTCACCAGGATAGGCGTGTTGAGTAGCTCTAGCTCCTTTCATCAACCGAGCATGCATCTCACAAATATATCGCCAGGACAGAGGTAACTTTTTTCCTAATTCATTCGTTCCATAATTAACAGCATCAATATAGTGAATAATGTCATCAACATCAGGAGGAAGTTTTGATTGCTCTTCAGTAACAGGAGCAGCAATAGCATCCTGCAAGGTTGCTTGGGTCCCTTCAATCTGACTTGAATAGGTAGCATCCTTTTTGACGAACATCAACAAGAAGAAGTCTTTGTCTGGCAACAAACGAGTTATTCCATCCAACTTACCAATGAGGCGTACCGCTTCTTCGTGTTTTTTGTAGAGAGTTGGAGATACTGCTAACAACTCTTTTGGAGGAAAGGAATAAGGCGTAAAAGCACGGAAACCCTCCCGTTGTTTGATATATCGGCCGATTTTGGGTTTGTTGACATCATTCATAGTAATGTCCACATTTTAGCCTATTTTGTGGACATTTGCAACTAGGATGTCCACAAACTAAATACTGTATTTTTTCCTCAATATAGTGACCTACGAGATTCTCTTCTCGAGGAATCCAGGTAATTACTGACTAAGTTTTGTTATAAAGTTCATGGGCTAAGGTAATAAACTTCCGGTGGCGGTTAGTAAGTTTACCTTTTTTATGCTCTTTTTCATGATGCCTCGTCCAGCCTTTTACCGCCCAATTTGTTGCAATCTTGCTATCTGTGCGCATTCAATGGCTTCTCCACCTGAATAATCCCGTAAGCAGGCGATAGTGCCTAAAATCTCTCCTTCATTATTGGAATAGTGCCAATCCATTTTTTCCATGAGAACGGAACCCTTCTCGTTACAGACAACCACAATCGTTTGCTGCTTGCCTTTCTGACCGTTATTCTTGGCTCCAGCGTCACAATACCTTCGAACATTCAGTATTTTCCTCTTTACTTCTTTAAGTATAGACTTTTTGTGATTTTCAGTCCTAGGATGCTAATATCAACCGGAAATTATAACTCACCTTTGTCGTACTGAAGTTTTAAAGCAATGCGGAAGACCTCATCTTTTCCTACTTCTTTGATAAAAGCTTTAGAAGGTCTCCAAGGAATATTAAGACCTTCCTGATAGCTAATAGCGTGATTGCCACACTTTTTACATCTTGCCCAGAGTCCTTTGGTTAGACTACTTAAGATGTAATATGCATCAGACATTGATGAGCAACGATCACAAGGTACTTGTTCAAAAGCACTACTCTCCTCACCAAATAAATCAATTGCTTTTGTAGACCGATTTTAACAAAAACAACTAGGGACTGTTACTTAGCATTTACGAGCTCTCACAAAGAGCGAAGCAAATCTCCTTTCCGTCAAGAAACAAAACCTTAGAGACGAACAAAGAGGCTTAATTCACCTCGTCCTCTCCAAGATTTATTTAGACAAAGGCAAAGCTGCCCACAATTACAGTAAAACCTTCACAATATTAGCTGAGGCCATTGAAGAAACGAATAGTTCGAAAATCGATGATTAGAGAATTTTGAT
>CAZLAJ010000098.1:0-3513 GCA_964557525.1 uncultured Gammaproteobacteria bacterium
TTCGTTGGCGTAATCTTTCCCCCATAGACAATCATATTGAATACGACAAGTACAAGCAATGAAGTGACTATATTTCGTTTTAGATTACTATCTATATTTGAGTTCATAGATGTGATAACTTTTAGATAATTTCATCAAGGTATTTATATGCCATGTCTGCGATAAAGACGCCTTGGTAGTCTGGGTTTATTGGTTGTCTTGCGTCTATAAACGCCCCTTGAGACGCAAGCTGTGCTACTCCATTTTCTTTGAAAAAAGCAGCTAAGATGCGAGCTGATATTTCAGGGTTAAGAGCGAGTTCTGGATTTTTAACCAGTTTATCTCCAACTCCGATGCGCTCTCCCATGCTTCGGTAGTTTCTCAGGTGGGTGAGTTGAATAAAGCCTCGACCAAAGTAATCCGTTCCGCCTTCGTATCCGAGTCTGCGTGCACTTCTTCTTCCTTGAATCTCTTCAATTGGTTCAAATGTCCCTGCAGTTTCGTGTTCTATCGTAGCAAGTGCGTATGCAAGAACCCGTTCGTTCAGAATTCCTTCCCGTTCTAATGCCTTTGCGATGATTGGAAGATTCTTTCGTGCAGCTATTCTTGATCCGAGAGGCACTCCACTAACAAGCGCATCAAGCGCAGTATTACTTAAGGGAGTTTTAAGAGTGTTTGCCGATTTCATTCTGTGTGATGGTTGAGATCCTTGAGGTGAACCGTAGAATGGAAAGTGATTGCCGTCTCCATACCAGGCAGCTTCTAACGCAATTTTTTCTGATGGTACCTCACTCACAAATTTCTGTAAACTGCCCTGTACCCGCGACCAGTATTCGTTTGAGGCATACCCAAACAGTGGGGCGGATGGTGTGTTTGATCCTAGTTCTGGTACGGCATAGTCATACGCAGTGACTAATACTGCATCGGCGGAAGAAGCAAGTGAGGGTAAATCATAGAGAGAGTTGCGGCTTGTATTGTTTGGAACTGCGACGCTAATTGAGAAATCAGGGTATTTTTGTTTCATCGAGGAGGAGAGTTTTGAGATGAAGGAAGCGTACTGTTGTCTCAGTCGAGGAGATGCCTCACCTGCAAACTCAAATCCGACAACCACCCCATCTATTCCCTGTTTTTCTTTTAATTGCTGTAGCTCTTTAGCGAGGTTATTCTGAGCTTCATCGTTAGAGATGAGATTGGTAATGACTTGATTCGATGTTTGCCCAATAGTGATGGTGATCTTTGTGTCTGTCTGGTGTGCTGCCTGGACAAGTTGTGAAAACCGATCTCCATATACAATATCATATCCTGTATTTTCTTTATTCAGTCCCGTTACATCATCGGCAGGAACATCATAGTATGAGATCATCTCAATACCGTTGAAGTTTATTCTGTCTAGGTTGTAGAGTGACCATCCAGGTGCAAAAGCAAAGAATCGTTTTGGCATAAATTGTTGTTGGTGACCAAATCCCATGATAGATGCCGACAGGGGACTCACCATCCGCTGTGCATGTTGAGGGATCTGCAAATAATTGCTAATTATGAGAGTACTTAATACTCCAAGTGTTACCGCAACAAGATTTTTATTGTTTTTTTCCATAAAAAGAGAACTGATAAACAGTTTAAGATGCGTGGCTACGAACGAGGGTGTTCTGTATGTGTTGACGAATTGTATGCGACCTACTGTCGAATAAAAGTGTGTTTGGTTATTTCGAGATAGTTAGAGTCGCGCAGATTTGCATATCAGTGTAACAGAATGTAGGAATCCTGTCAAGGTGGGGTAAGAAGCATGTAAGACTCCTGATGTAAAGTGGAAAAAGTGGTACACTATACGTGATGAAAAAACGACTTTCGGTTGCACTTGCTGTTTTCAACGAAGAGGCCAATATCGTTGACTGTCTCACTTCGGTGAAAGATATTGCAGATGAGATTGTCATTGTGGATGGCGGATCAACAGATAGAACAGTCGAGCTGGTGAAGAAATTTCAAGTAACCCTCATTCAGACCGATAACCCACCTATCTTTCATATTAATAAGCAAAAGGCAATTGATGCGTCGACCGGAGACTGGATCCTGCAGCTTGATGCAGACGAACGGGTGACGCCCGCACTAGGACAAGAAATAGTGAGTGTCATCAACATGAGCGATAACGAACAGTCTGAGTATGAGGAACATTTGCCGCAGCGTAATCTATTTTTAAGACACCAGAAACTTATCGAAGCCCGTGATAAGGTTGGTACACCGTCTGGCCCGTACGTTGCGTTCTACCTGTCCCGCCTCAACTATTTTTTAGGCACCTATCTCAAACATGGAGGAGTATATCCAGATGGCGTCATCAGGTTGATAAAAAAAGGCAAGGCTCGTTTACCCTGCAATGATGTTCATGAATTGATGGAGGTGGATGGGAGAGTAGGATGGCTGTCTGAAAATCTTCTCCATCGTGACTCTCCAACATTTAAAAGATATTTAGAGAGGAATAATCGGTATATCAATCTTATGGTAAGAGAGTATAGGGAGAAGAATATGGAACGAGACGTCGTTCATTTTGTTGAGCACGTAATAGTAAAGCCTGTGTGGTGGTTTCTACTTACCACCTTCAGACATAAAGGTATTCTTGATGGTTATCAGGGTGTTGTTTTTTCTTTTTTCTCTGCCCTCAGATTCCCCCGCGCCTATCTGCGATATCTTTCGGCTAAATAGTAAACCAGCGAAGTTCTTACCCACTTCACGCGTATGCTTTACATTTCTGAGCTAGCATAAACTATCAGTTATTCATTGTCTGTATATGTCCAAGATTTATCGCTGTCCAATGTGCAATTTTAAAAGTCATTCAAAGACAGAGCTGGAACAGCACATAGACGAACAGATTATCCGCGAATCCAATCTCACATAACGAGTCGTATACTTCTGTGTTTTGCGTGTACAATAGTGTGAAACTAGTGTTATGGAATATATTACCGATCTTCACATTCACTCTCACTATTCTCGAGCCACCAGTAAAAATAGTACGCTTGAAGGACTATATTATTGGGGCAAACTGAAAGGTATTAATATTATTGGCACGGGCGATTTTACCCACCCCGGTTGGTTTACAGAGTTGTATGAAAAGCTGGAGCCAGCTGAGGATGGGCTATTTATGTTAAAGAAGGATATAGCGAAGGGAATTGATGAGCGGCTTCCTCTCTCGGTAAGAGGTCACATTCTGCGGTTCATCTTAACGGTAGAGATAAGTAATATCTATTCACGCGGAGGCGCGGTGAGAAAACTTCATAACCTTATTATTTTACCTTCCTTTCAGTCCGCCTCTGCGTTAAATGGTAAACTGTCTCAGATTGGCAATATCCGTTCTGACGGACGGCCAATACTCGGACTCGACAGCGAAGAGCTACTAAAGATTACATTAGGCATAGTTGATTCATCTCTCTTTATCCCCGCTCATATCTGGACTCCATGGTTTGCAATGTTCGGCTCTAAATCCGGCTTCAACTCAATAGAAGAAGCGTTTGGAGAACACGCAAAGTACATATATGCTATTGAGAC
>CAZLAJ010000099.1:0-3500 GCA_964557525.1 uncultured Gammaproteobacteria bacterium
TGTCTGCCACCTTGATGACGCACAGTTATTCTACCGGTCGCATTCCTTCCTGAATGTTTCTTCAGAATGGTGACCAAGTGTCTTTGTGGCTCGCTTGTTCGTGGTGCTAATTTCATGAATAATATCGGTAAATGCTAAATTATGCTTGCGGGAACAAATCGATTGTTCCCTTTTTCAATATAATAACGGCTATTTTTTTATCTGGTAGTTTTTTAGTCATCATCTTTCTTCCGACTCTTCGTTCTTTTCCTTTTCGCACCATAACTCGAATGGTTGCAACCTCAACTCCATACAGAGATTCAATTGCGGTCTTTACCTGATTTTTATTAGCGTCTTCATTCACTTCAAACATATACTGATTTACACGTGCAAGATTCACGCCTTTTTCAGTAAGTACTGGTGCAATAAGTACAGAGTTAAGCTGCATATGACTTTACAATATGATCTTTTAATACTGAGACTGCGCTTGGTGTAATAACAACCTTGCGGTTCTTCAGAACAATAAACGGATTAACCGTCTGGGCTGTAACCACCTCTACATTTGGAATGTTGCGAGATGCTCTTTTTAAGTTTTCATTTTTTTCTGACATAACAATCAAGATAGAGGTCTTTTCAAGCTCCATCTTTTTTAATAAGCTGACAACCTCCTTTGTTTTTGGTGCAATAGATGCAATATCATCAGCGATGCCGACAATATTGTTTTCTGCTGTCCGGAAACTAAGTGAAGAGATAAGTGCGCTCTTTTTCTGCTTTTTATTCATCTTCAATGTGGGGTCGTAAGGAAGTGGACCTCCGGCTACACCTCCACCAACAAAGATGGGGGCTTTCATAGCACCGTGTCGTGCGCGACCTGTACCCTTTTGACGATATATTTTCTTGGTAGATCCGACAACTTCACTTCGTGTCTTTGCTGCTGCTGTTCCCTGTTTCTGATTGGATGAATAGACTCGTAGGTATTGGGCAAGAAGAACCTTATTCACCTTGCCGCCAAACACTTCTTGGGGAAGCTCGAGTGTTGACTGAGTTCCATCTAATGCAAAAAGAGGGACGGAAAGGGCCGATGCTTGTGCAACATCCGCTTTTTTCACTGCCTTCTTACCAGTTGTTTTTTTTGTTTTCGTGTCTGCCATATTAGAGTGTCTCGACTTGCAATAGTCCGTTAACTCCACCTGGGACAAGTCCATTTACATACATGCCGTTCTCGGTTACCTCAACAACCTGTAATCCGCGAACGGTAACAGTATCGGTTCCCATGTGACCTGCCATCCGTTTGCCTTTATACACTCTTCCTGGGGTTGTTGTTTGACCGATAGAACCTGGTGCTCGCTCTCTGTCTGATTGACCATGAGTGCGAGGCCCTCCCGCAAATCCGTGTCTTTTAACAACGCCCTGGAATCCTTTACCTTTAGATACGCCGGTTACTTTTACCATATCGCCACTCTTAAAGAGCGAGGGTGTAACAATGTCTCCTATTTTTAGAGTTGTCTCACCAATGGTAAGAGTAGGTTTACCCTCAACCTCTGCAAAAACAACATCTTTATGCATATCAAGACGTACCTCTTTAAAATAGCGAAGCGGGGTTTCTATCCCCGCCTTCTTTGTCTTACCATGTACTGATTTTTTAATGGTAGAGAGTTTGCCTGATCCGAGAAGAACTGCAAAGTAGCCATTCTTCTCAGGAGTCATAATGTCCACCACATAACATTGAGGAGTCGCGATAAAGGTAGTAGGTATTCTTACTCCCTCTTCGGTGAATCTTTGTGACTGAACTGATTTTTCTCCTATGATAAAGCCTGACATGATATTTTATTTGATGGTCAAAAAAAAGCCCCAGATTGGGGCCTTTAAAGCCAATCTGATTAACTTACACGTTATTTTCCACTTTCAGGAAAATTAACATCATCTAATTATATAGTATGGTTTCCTGGAATCAATATGATTAAACTACATCTTCAACTCAACCTCGACGCCTGCTGGCAGTTCGAGATGCATCAAAGAATCAATCGTCTGATTCGTGGGATTAACAATATCGAGCAATCGTTTATGTATCTTTAAGCCAAAGTGTTCGCGCGAGTCTTTATCAATGAAGGTAGACTTATTCACAACGAAAACCTCTTTCTTTGTGGGAAGAGGAATCGGACCCATAATAGATGCTCCTGTTCGGATTGCTGTGTCAACAATTTTTTGACAGGTATCATCGATGAGCCGATGATCATACGCTTTCAACCGAATTCTGATACGTCCTTTTGGCATACTATAAAAGTGCTCTAATGTAAATAATATCGTTACTCTTTCTTATTTACTCTTCCCCGACGGCTTCCCGCAGGAAGCCGCTCTACCTTCCGCTATTATTTGGTGACCTTAGTTACGACACCTGCTCCAACGGTATGACCGCCTTCACGGATCGCAAACTTCAAGCCTTCCTCCATAGCGACTGGATAGATGAGTTTTGCGGTTACCTTGACGCTGTCGCCAGGCATAACCATCTCAACTCCCGCAGGAAGGGTTGCTTCTCCTGTAACATCTGTTGTTCGGATATAGAACTGTGGTCGGTAACCAGTGAAGAACGGGGTATGACGCCCACCTTCTTCTTTGGTAAGTACGTAAATCTCTGCCTCAAATTCAGAATGAGGAGTGATAGAACCCGGCTTAGCAAGTACCTGTCCGCGCTCCACATCTGTCTTCTCAATTCCTCTTAACAAAAGACCTACATTGTCTCCTGCTTGTGCAGAGTCAAGAGTCTTTCTAAACATCTCGATACCAGTAACAACTGTCTTTCTTGTTGCCTTGATACCAACGATCTCTAACTCTTCGTTTACCTTCAGCTGACCTCTTTCAACACGTCCGGTGACTACTGTTCCTCGGCCTTGAATCGTAAAGACGTCTTCAATAGGCATAAGGAATGGCTGATCAACGGGGCGAGTAGGTTCTGGGACATACTCGTCAACTGCTTTCATTAAGTCTTCAATTGCCTTTATTGCCTCAGGATCATCCTGAAGAGCCTTCATAGAAGAGCCCTTGATAACAGGAACTTCGTCTCCTGGGTAATGATATTTCTTGAGAAGGTCGCGAACTTCCATCTCAACAAGATCAATAATCTCCTTATCCTGAACCATGTCTGTTTTGTTAAGGTAGACAACGATTGCTGGAACGTTAACCTGATGAGCAAGAAGAATGTGCTCTCGTGTCTGTGGCATAGGACCATCTGGAGCGGAGACGACAAGAATAGCGCCGTCCATCTGGGCCGCACCGGTAATCATGTTCTTAATGTAATCTGCATGTCCTGGAGCATCAATGTGTGCGTAATGTCTCTTGTCTGTTTCGTACTCAGAGTGATGAAGATTAATCGTAACTCCTCGTGCTTTTTCTTCCGGAGCTTTATCAATCTCGTCATACTTTAAGTATTGTGCTTGACCTTTTTTAGAAAGAACGTAATGAATTGCAGAAGTTGTTGTGGTCTTACCATGATCAACGTGACCAATGGTACCAATGTTTAAATG
>CAZLAJ010000100.1:0-3387 GCA_964557525.1 uncultured Gammaproteobacteria bacterium
CCGTTTGGGTCTATCTCCATGCCTGCATCTAAAAACATCACGTAGTCCCCTTTTGCAAAGTGCATGCCCAACCGTATCGCATAGCTTTTCCCTTGATTCTTTTCATATGCGATTACATGAACTTTTTTCAGTCTCGCTTTTTTCAGCTTCTGAAACGTTTTATCAATCATCCCATCCACAACAACAATGATCTCGTAATCGTACCGTACTTCGTTAAGAACTTCTCTAATTGCCTTGACGTTTTTAATAATGGTTTTTTCCTGGCGGTAGGATGGGATGATAAGGGAGAGAAAGTGGGTGTCCACTTTGTGATTGATTGCTTTTTTCTTCATGTACGGTTGTTGCTTATCAGGCACTCATCAACAAGAAAATACCATTCATTGTAGTGACAAAAATCATGAAATGGAAGACTACAAAACGCTTAAAACATACTCAATCACGATCAAAAGCAAGGCCGATAACAAACAAAAGAGAGATGGCAACAGTTACTGCGATGTTTATATACATAATATTCACTAGCACATTACCCGTTACGAAAAGCAGGATGGTATAGATGATGAGAAACACCGGCAGACTGAGTACGATGCCTTTTTTCTTTGATAGATAGTACTGATTGAGGAAGAATGCAAACAGGTATATTCCGCCATATATCCCAGCGAGTGGGAGAAATGGAAGGAGAGATAGAAACTTTGCACCAAAGAGAACTGCGATGAGCTGAGGACCAAGATATGAATATGCAAGGAAGCTGCAAATACCAATTACAACTATGCATATAAGCGAGAGAACAAGTGTTTTTCTATGATTATGTTTTTGGTCTGAGCTTGTGAAGAATATATAGCTGACCATCAGCACCGGAGCGGCAAAGTACATAACCACCTTTGCAAGCAGAGACCATGAGCTGTAGATGCCCGCTTCATAGGAGGTGAAGTACTTCTTCACAAACATAATATCCAGGTTATTCATCAGCGTTATGCTGAGGATCGAGACCGTTGAGATGATGAGCTGGCGGTCTTTAAGGATATGTACTGCCCGTTTTTCTATCCTCTGAAGGTTCGCATTCTTTGGTTTCTTTCTCTCGAAGAGAATGTAGCTTAAATACAGTTTAAGAGCTGCTCCTAAGGTGAGAAATACCATAACAACCATGAGTCCGCCTAAGTGCGCTGTTACCGTAACCGCTCCTGAAAGCTTCAGTACTGCCTGCAGAGTGATAAGAAAAGAGAAAAGCACAAACATCTTTAAACCCTGAAATATCGCATCATAAAAGCTTGCGAGAAACGCCATTACCGCAATTGGGATGAGGACATATGCAACTACTGGAGAGAGATTTGTGATTTGAGGCATAAAAGGGATGGGAACAAAGACGAGAACAAAAAGAAACCACCACCGTTTTATCAGTGCTCTCCCCCACTCTACGACTGAGTGGGCATACGCTTCCTTATCACTTTCTCGTGAGCCGATTTTCTGAATAAGCACAGTCATCACAACATTGACCGGAACGGCAGTGATAAGCAGGTAGGAATTGAGAGTGGTCACCTCACCGTATGGTGCCGGGCCCATTGAGTGGGCGATGAGAAAATTAAACACATATGCAAGAAAGGCAACGAAATAGTTCGAAAGAGTTAGCAGTATTCCCCCACTTATGAACGTATTAGAAAGAGAATGTTTAATAAGTTTTTTCACGTGACAAAACAAGTTATAACATACGTTTCTTTTTACATCTTCTTCAAAGTTCCCGCTGATATGTGTTTAAGGATGGCGCTTGCCACTTGTTCTGCTAGGTGAGGCGTGAAGGCGTCGGGGATAATATGACTATTTGTTGGGTTCGGTGTCAGTTCAATAAGGGCATCTGATGCAGCAAGCTTCATCTCCTGTGTAATTTGTTTTAGCTTCCCATTGATCACCGCACGAAATACTCCGGGGAAAGCAAGAACATTATTTATCTGATTTGGAAGATCGCTTCTCCCGGTTGCTACTATCGCAGCGCCTGCTTCGATCGCAAGATCCGGCATAATCTCCGGGGTTGGATTCGCAAGTGCAAAGACAATTGCGTCTTTATTCATTCTTCTCACCCTTTCAGATGATATGGTATTTGGACCTGATACGCCAATAATCGCATCCGCACCCTCGATAATATCAAGTAATGATCCTCTACGTTTTCCTGTATTTGATACAGCAGCAATTGCCTGTTTGTATACATTCTGATCTTCCCGACCGGCATATATAGCACCATGTTTGTCTACAATAATGAGATCTTTTATTGACTCGGCATGCGCAATCCTGCTACAGCTTTCGGCGTTGCAGTTCATGCCCAGTAGCATTTTTGCAATTGCAAGGCCAGCAGCACCTGCGCCAACAATAACAACATGCAGGTCTTCATACCGCTTTCCTACAACCCGTGCCGCATTATGAAGTGCAGCGCGGACAACAATGGCCGTACCGTGTTGATCGTCATGAAACACCGGTATGCCAACATGTTGGAGTGCTTCCTCTACCTGAAAACATCGCGGAGCAGAGATATCTTCTAGATTGATACCTGCAAATGATGGCGAGATTTGCTTTACAAACTCAATAATCCCCGATGGGTCTTGAGTATTGATGACGATTGGCACAGCGTCCACCCCGCCGTACTGTTTTAACAAGAGAGCCTTTCCTTCCATTACCGGAAGTGCTGCAAGCGGTCCGATATTGCCAAGCCCAAGAACCGCAGATCCGTCTGAGATAACCGCAACCGATCGTCCTCTCCAGGTAAGATCGTATGCCTTATCTGGATGAGCTGCTATTTCTTTGGAAACAGCGGCAACGCCTGGGGTGTATGCAAGGGAGAGGTCGTCTTTATTATCAACCGGTACGACAGATGTTATAGCGATCTTTCCCCTATTCGTCTTGTGGTACTGAACCGCTTTTGAAGCTATATCATCCATGCCACATAGTATACTCGCGTATGTCACGAAATGCATATTACATTCTTGCTAAGTTAGTACAGTTGAGTGGTATAATAACGTTTATGTCAGATACACTCACCTATTCAGTCATGATGAGTATGATGATGGCATCCGCAAGGAGGCCGGGGTGTAGTTGACTTAAACAATAAAGCAACACAAGACCCGCCTCCGGGCGGGTTTTTTAGTTGGTGGCATTATTACTATTTGCTCCACCAGCACGTTATTATCATTTCTCATATCTATGTCCAAACCAATCATTACTCTCACTTCGGATTTTGGCGACACGTTTGCCAAAAGTCAGCTTGAGGCAGTTATTTACTCAATTGCCCCTGAGGCAAAATTCTTTGTAGCCTCAAACGAGATAACCCCCTACTCTATTCTCGAGGGATCCTTCGTTTTGCAGAAGTTTTATCCATTAACTCCATTGGGTTCTGTGCATATCGCA
>CAZLAJ010000101.1:0-3342 GCA_964557525.1 uncultured Gammaproteobacteria bacterium
TATGTCAGTATGGGGCCAAAGGCGATGCGCAAACTCGGATCTCAGTTTATGACGAGTGTAAGTTATATGACTACAAAAGTATCAGCGACTAGAAAGGCTGTCAGTAAATGAAAACGACAACTGTACCAGCCCAAGTTACTACTGTTGAAGATAAGGTGGCTGGTAATCTAAACCTAACCCAGATGTTCTTACTCGCATTATCCGTTTTTGCTAGTTTCGGACTATATATTCTGATTCCGCCACATATGAAGTTTTCGCCGTTCAAGATACTCGTATGTCTGGGGGTCCTGCTGGTATGCGCGAGTTTAGCATTTCGAATCCGTGGCAAAATCCTTGCCCAGTGGATCGTCATAATTATCCGATATCATAGCCGACCAGGCAAGTATGTCTATAACAAGAATGATACGTACTTGCGGCATGCCGATGCAGTACCTTTAGAGGCTCAGGAAGATATCAAGCTAGAGACTACGCCACATACATATGAAAAACGTTCTACAATACCGGCGCATCAAATCCTTCAGCTTGAGCATGTAGTCGTAAATCCGGAGGCTCAGCTAGCATTTCAGACCACAAAGAAAGGAGATGTCTATGTTCACATTACGGAAGTCAAATAGAAAACGCAGTAGTCGTAAACAGATTGCGATCAAGGGTGTTCGTGACAGTATTTTAGAACTCCCAGGTAATTCGTACCGGATGATTCTGTCAGTCTCATCAATTAACTTTGAGCTGAAAAGTGAAGCTGAACAAGACGCCCTCATTGAAACCTACCAAAGCTTTCTTAATTCACTAGGTAGCGATATTCAAATTATCCTACGAATACGTGAACTTGATATGGATAAATACCTACATGAGTTCACCGATCGAATACAGTCCGAAAAGACGACAATATACAAGCAACAGCTCAAGAACTATACAACGTTTGTACGGAGTCTTATTAGGGCTAATAAGATTCTCACCAGACAATTTTACGTCGTTATTCCATGTAGCGGCAGTGGTGACTTTGACACAATTCGCGAAGAACTCACCTTGAGTGCTGATATCGTCACCAAAGGCTTGGCACGAATGGGAATGTCGGCTCGAGTGCTGTCGAGTCTTGAAGTGCTTGATCTTTTCTATAGCTTCTATAATCCTGGCCAGGCTAAACGACAACCTATAACGGATCAAACAATGGAATTGCTACAAAGGAATTACCTATGAAAATCCAAGATAAATTACAAGATTTCGCAAAACTCGCTGACCCCAATAGCACTGTTGGGCGATGGCTTGAAAAACGTGAGGATCGTCCAAAGGAGCTAAAACTGTTACTCGGCGAACAAGATTCGATGGATATCATGTCGTATAGCGGATTAGAGGAACAGGCCGATCACCTAGTGATAGATGGACGCTATGTACGGGTACTCTTTATTTCGGGCTATCCTTTTGTAGCTAGCTCTGGTTGGCTTAATAATCTTATAAACTTCAATCACAATGCTGATATTTCCTACCACATAGCGAGTGTTGATGCTACGGTTGCGTTACCTAAGCTACACCGCAAGATTACCGAACTTGAGTCGACTAAGCGTGCGATGATGCGCGTTGGTAAAATAATCGGGCCGGAGATTACTGATCCGCTGGATTCTGCAACAACGCTTCGAGATAAAATCATGCGCGGGCAAGAGAAACTATTTCAGGTATCGATCTATGTAACCCTTACCGCTGACTCACTGACAGAACTTGATAAAACTACCAAGCTACTAGAAACTGTGTTATCCGCTCGCCTATTTTATATGAAGACTGCCCGCTACCAGCAGATTGATGCTTTGCAGTCTATTTTGCCTCGAGCCCAAGACTTGCTCAATCAGAAACGTAATTTAGATAGTTCTTCAGCGGCATTAACGTTTCCATTTATGAGTTCTGAACTGGTGCAGGAATCCGGGATTCTATATGGGGTAAATAAGTCCAATAACTCGCTGGTCATTTTAGATCGTTTTTCACTCAATAATGCCAATAGTATTATTTTTGCGCAGAGTGGTTCAGGCAAAAGCTACGCTACAAAAGTTGAAATCCTACGCCAGCTTATGCAAGACACAAAAGTCATCGTTATTGATCCGGAACGCGAGTATAAACGATTAAGCGAGTCTGTCGGCGGTACCTACATTAAGCTCTCAGCACGATCTAAAGAAAAAATTAATCCGTTTGATCTCGCGACAACTCACCATAACCGCAAAGATCTCTCAGAACACGCTCAAGATTTGATTGAAGTACTCTTCCTCATGGTTGACGGTTTAAGCCCTCGTGAAAAAGCTGCCGTTGATAAAGCGATATTAGCAATTTACAAGGCTTCGAAAAAACAGATGCCGCTACTAGAAGATTTGTATGAACAGCTTAAATCTCAAGGTCAAACCAAGTTATGTGATCGACTCGAAAAATATATAACTGGCTCGTTAGCTCAAGTCTTTAATTCCCAGACTAACATCAAGTTGAATAATCGACTGGTAGTTTTCGATATCAAAGATCTTCCGGAGTCACTCAGGCAGATTATGATGATGATCATTTCTAATTTCGTAGCAAATCAGGTTAAAGCTCGTCCTGAAAAGCGCTTACTTGTCATCGACGAAGGTTGGTTGCTCTTGCAACACGAAGAAAGTGCCCGTTTTGTATCAGGCCTCGTTCGACGAGCCCGCAAGTACTATTTAGGTGTATCGATAATTTCTCAACAGGCCAATGACTTTCTACAAAATGATTACGGTCGTGCCATAGCCTCGCAAAGTAGTCTTCGTATTCTTATGCGACAGGACACTACAACAATTAAGAAAGTCGTTACAGAATTTCACCTAAGTGAATATGAAGAAAACTTTCTGCTAACCTGCGATAAAGGTGAAGCACTTATCATTGCTGACCAACATCACGTCGCGGTTAAAATTGTAGCTTCAGACAAAGAACATCCGCTCATTACCACAAACCCAAGCGAGCTATATAATCCATGAACCTTCTATGGAAAACAGTTTTGGCGTGCAAAATGGAACTACTCATTATTGTGATAACTTTCGCGGTTCTGTTTGTGCTGCCCATTCTCGCTGTAGTTGTAATTGTTGGTGGTGGTATTAGTGAAGCATCTGACGCACTTACTGCATTCAATCCTGTAACTCGTCGTATTGAGGTTAAGGATGCTAATGGTCAAGTAGTTGCCGAATTTGAAGCTTCGACTACGTGGCCCGCGCGAGGTTATGTAAGTGATGAATTTGGTACCCATGATGTATGGCGCCGTTTGATAGGTTTGGGGCCTCACACCGGTACAGATATTGCTAATCCAACGAATACACCTGGCGATCCGGTAACGACGTTCTTGAAAGGTAAGGTTAT
>CAZLAJ010000102.1:0-3303 GCA_964557525.1 uncultured Gammaproteobacteria bacterium
TTGTATATTTTGACGAGACTGGTGAGTCTTACAGAAGGTATTGGAATATAGATTAGCTGAGTCAAACCGTCAAGTATAAACGAAGGTTTGTATAATTAACCGTAGGATATAATAGTAGGTTTTAGGACAAGATATTCTTATCGTTCGTCTATCGCATAAAAACAGTTGATTTTTCTCAGTGCCAACGCTTATGTGTTTATGCGCATATTGTGTTTGCCTACCCTCTCCATAATCCACATTCTAATGAGCTGAGTCGGACCTAGACCTTTTTCTTGGGCCTTATTTCTTACAACCTCCATAGTCTTAGGATCTAAGCGAATATTGATTGTTTCAGATAAGTTTTTAGCAAACCTAACCTTGATAGGTTTTGCACAGCTTAATACTTCGTCAATATTCTCTTCCCAAAATTGAGCCTCTTTATCTCTATCTTTAAAAATAGATTTATCTGGTTTAGTACATTTATTTTTCATAGTGTCACCTCCTTTTGAAAAGCAGTAATTACGTAATAGCTCCCGATTTTGTAGGGTTGTCGATTTCGATCCTCATCAGAGAGTACTATAGTCAATTTTTTACCTGATTTGGTTTTACCAACAATAATAACTCTCTTTTTATAACTTTCAAAATTTTGGGGATTACGATGACAAACCTCTTCAACTTCTTCTGGGGTTACTCCATGCCTAGCTATGTGCTCTTTGTTCCATTCGTCCCAAATTAGTGCGTTTATTACAATTGTCATAAGCACTTACTATTATTGTAGCACAATATGCCACAATATCAAGTATGAAGTACTGATGGACTTACGCCCGATGGTTTTAAGTAATTGTTATGAATGTTGGGCATACTACTCATATTCGAAAATATCGCACTAAGTGATCTGGCAAAAGTATAGGAGGGTAGCGTCTACGATAGAAAGATGAACAAGTCCATATTATAGACCTAAGTGTTAGAAATATTCAAATTCTGTAATTTAATGAGATCTTCTGAATAGTCGCACTTCTACAGCGTGTAAAAGTGCTATTTAGCGGGAGAGTAACGAAAGTGAGTTAATAAGTGTTTGATAAGATGATCTATTAATCACTTTCACTGATATCTTATATCTGTCTTCAAAGTTGCGAACGTTTCCTGGAACTTTTTTTGTGAGCTTAACTTCGTATGCACTCATACCGTTTGCCCCCTTTATGATAAGATCTACTTCTCCTCCATATTTTGATTGCCAGTGATATAGATTTGAGAGTTGGCCGTTTAATAAATTCGTTTTTGCGAATTCAGCTATTATCCAGTTTTCCCACAACTGTCCCAGATCAATCCTTTGTGTGGAAAGTGAAAAATCATTTAATAGTGCATTGCGGATTCCTGTATCCCAAAAGTAAATTTTTGAACTTCTCATAATTTCATTGCGCATGTTCGTGCTATATGGTGGAAGCTTAAATATTACAAACGTTTTTTCAAGTAGATCGATATATCTATTTATAGTTATACGACTAACACCAATATTGCGAGCCAGCTCATTTACTGATACTAATGAGCCGGTTTGATAGGCAAGATGTAATAAAAGTTGTTTTATCTGTTCTCCGGATCGTAGTAGTGCAGACTGAAAAACATCTTTTAGGAGATAGTCATTTACAAGGTTAAGAAGGTATTGCTGTTTGTCATCAGTGGTGACGGCTTCAGGGTAGCTGCCATACACCATTCGATCTAACAGAAATGTTTGCCAGCTGTTATTAAACTCAGATTCAATCGCTGAATCGGGCAGGGTAGCAGAAAACCATTGCTGTGTTTGGAGTATTTCCTGCACAGTTAAAGGTGGAAGAAATAGTTTTACATTTCTTCCCGTTAGATTTTCTGCAGATTGATCAAGAAGATTTAAACTAGACGAGCCCAAGAGGATGGTTTTAATGGGAAGTGAACTATCATACCAGCCTTTTATTATCCTTGCTGTTTCAGGTAGCCGTTGGGCCTCGTCAATTATCAGCAATTGGGTTGTGCCAAGATTTTTTAATGCATCAGATGGTGATATGTGGCTGAGGCTGATCAGTCGGGCCTTATCTGCTTCTATATCTAAGTTGAGGTATGTTGTTTTATATGCACTGCTTAGATGTTTTATCAGTGTCGTTTTCCCTACTTGACGGGCACCCAATATGATAATGATTTTGTCACTAGATAGGTATGATCTCAATTGGGTTTCTGCAAGGCGATTAATGTACATATGTAACTATACTATACAAAAAGTATGTACTATTTGTCAAGTATACTATACAAAAAGTCGGGACAATAACGTATTTTGATATACTCTGATATATAAACTACGTTTGAAGCCTGTATGTTTCTAAACGTTATCTGTCGTAGGAGTATTATGCTCCTTGATCAGTAGAGCTGAATTTGTTTCTAATGACGAGATAGGAGGCGGTGATAAGGGCAACGACCATGAAAAAGAGGATAGCTATAAACACTAAGTTCCGGTAATCGGGCCAGTAGAGGATAAGAAAGTAAGAGGAGTCTGGAATAGACTCTTTTACATACCAGCTGTTAAAGCCCTGCATGGAACGGTGTGTTTTCACTTCAGATCCAAATATGAATGGAAGATACTCTCCCAAGATGGTAGACACCTCATACATCTTCCACCCCGCCTTATACTCTTCTTTCATTACAACCGTGGTGTTGGCAGGCACAAAATTAACTGTATACTTTCCGCTCTGTTCATATGCCGCAAAGTTATTAATCTGTTCCGGTTTTGTAATCGACACTCCATTTTTGACATACCGCAAGCCTCTAATCTCATTCACTGGTATGCTCGCAAGTCGGAGAGAGGGGAGAGAAGAGGGCGTAAGGTTCTTCTTTTTATCAGATGAGATGATGAAGGTGTAGCCCAGATCTTCACCCTCCTGTGGCATGAGTACGAAGTAGAGAGGTGAGGATGTAATGGTAAACGACTTAATGATCTGTTTTTTTGCATCATCACGTACTTCCAGCTTAAGTGAGTTACCTTTTTCAGTAACAACGAGATACCCTTCATTATGCTTCAACAGTGATGCGCGGTACTCAAAACAGGGTGCTTGAATAGGTTCTAAGGTTTGGGCGGGGTCTTTACGGATTCCCCGAGCACGGGAAAGGATTACATTAATGATGTGTTTCCAGGTCGGGGAGAGAGTTGGTTTAATCTCTGTTTGTGCACAGTCGGTACCGATTGCCTTATCCGTTGTGTAGTTTTCAAGTATCTCTTTATTAAATGACAGGTAGACTCTTTTATCTTGCACTGTTTTCTGAGTCTCCTTTTCCGATGTCTGCATATTTCCACCAATAGAA
>CAZLAJ010000103.1:0-3295 GCA_964557525.1 uncultured Gammaproteobacteria bacterium
CATATACTGAAGGATCATCAATGAGAGATTCGGTAATTGCCTCAGTTATTCCTCGGAATAAGAGGAGTTGATACCACCGCCACATGCCGGTACTCTGCGAGTGTGCATACTCATGCTGCAACATCCCTGGAGTGAAGTCCTTCCCAAGGACGAGGGTGGGTTCGCCAAGAGTAGTGGTGTAGAAGGCGGCAAAGCCAACATAGTGCTGGGTGAGTTCAGCATAGGTATGATTTACAATACGTATTCGTACGGGTTTCTCAGTGTATTTTGTGATTGTTAATCGTCTGCGTACACTGGCGAAAAGGGGGGAGGCAGGCGAATGAAGCTCATGTTCGATTTGGTTTGATAATACTTCGTTCGTATTATTGAGCACATACGATTTGAGGTCTGTGTGATAGGCACTGTATGGGGAGTGAAGGTATGCTTCAGGGTCATAGAGCGTGCCCGACACTGCCTTATTAAGGGAGAGCTTTTTAACGTATCCGCTGTAGGTTGTGTACCGGTTTTTTTCATCAAGACCGGTGGATACGAGCTTCAGTACGCTTTCCAAGGCATATTTTTCCTTATACGTACTTCGATGGTTCCATCTCTCAGCAACAGCAAGTGCAAACAGACTTCGTTCCGGATGCCGGTAGAAGTATGGATGCATGTCGAAATCAGTTAGCAATCGGACAGTATGGGCAATGAGAGTAGGGTCAACATGATCTGATAAATCATAATAGGTGAGTGCATCGGTGAGATAGTCAGACGATTCTTTATGAAGAGGTATCATATAGTGATGCAGATTGTATTATTATACCTCACTCTCACTTTTTATGGAAGCGTCATATAAACAGATCAATCAGTTTGCTCAGATGGAAGATTTCAGGATAGTATTGTAGAAATAACTGCAACATGGAGAATATGATACGGGCAGACTGTGAAAAATAAAGGAGAGTTCTGTAAGAAGTCAGTAAAGACAGCTCCCAGGGTTTTGGTATGGGTGTATGTGTGATTCATATGCGGTATGCGAGGCATAAAAAAACCCTCCATGTGGAGGGCTGGAGAGAAGAATGGGAATGTTAGTCTTCGTTCTCATCAGCATCTTTCATGAAATCTTTCCGCGCTTCTGAATTTTCGTCTTCATCCTCTCCCATAGTCCCAGCTATCAAATCATCGGTAAATGTATCGTCATCTTCATTCTCTCGTTGTTTGCCCTCAAAAAAGTTTACATCTTCTTCTAATAAGTCAGTTTTTGCCATCGTACATCACCCCCTTTCGATGAATAATCATATTGACTATAGTATCTGTTTATCGTGAGAACAGGCGCATATCAAAGTAAGAGTTGAGTGAGTTTAACGGACGTAGACGTCTTTAAAATACTGGGAAAAAATCCGTTTCGTGCTTTTAATGGACTTCTCCGTTGGAGGTTGTATACCTTCAAGTCGGTAAGGAATACCCATCTTTTCATATTTATATATTCCCAGTGTGTGGTAGGGGAGAATCTCTACCCGTTTTATTGTTTCATAGTCCTGAAACGTTTTTCCCCACTCATGAATGTACTCTTCTTGATCAGTGTAACCAGGTACCAATACATATCTGAGCCAGAGAGGTATGCCGGCGTTTTCGCAGTATTTTGCAAATGAAAGAGTTGAGCGGTTTGATGTTCCGGTAAGTTTTGTGTGCCATTCGTCGTTTATATGCTTTACGTCAAGAATGACAAGGTCCGTGTGTTTGAGAAGGTCGCGGGTTGTTGCGTCAAAGAGAGAGCCATTCGTATCAAGGGCGGTGTGTATACCACGTTTCTGTAGTTGAAAGAAGAGAGGGATAAGCGCTTGGCGCTGGATGAGGGGTTCTCCACCGCTTACGGTGACGCCCCCTCCGTTTGTAAAATATTCTTTCTCTTTAAGCGTCCGTTCGATGATTGAATCTATGCTCGTCTCCGAACCACCGTTGAGATTCCATGTATCTGGGTTGTGGCAGTAGAGGCAGCGGAACTGACAGCCTTGAAGAAAGAGCACTAAACGAATTCCTGGTCCTTCATGCGTGCCGAATGTTTCGATTGAGTGGATGCGGAGGCTGGGTGTATCCATAGGTTAGAGTGATTCGAAGAATGTGCGGGAGAGCACTTCCTGCTGTTGTTCACGGGAGAGCTTTACAAAATTGACTGCATATCCGGAAACGCGAATGGTGAGTTGTGGGTACTGTTCAGGATGATTTATTGCGTCTTCGAGCATCTCTCGGTTGAGAACGTTCACGTTCAGATGATGAGCCTGTTTAGCAAAGTAGCCATTGAGGAGCGAGATGAGATTATTCCTCCTCTCATCCTCGTCGGCACCGAGCGTTCTGGGTACAATGGAGAAGGTATTTGAGATGCCGTCACGACAGTGATTATAGTTGAGTTTTGCAACTGAGTTGAGAGATGCAACTGCGCCATGGGTGTCTCTTCCGTGCATCGGGTTCGCGCCGGGTGCAAATGGCTCGCCTGATTTTCTTCCGTCTGGTGTAGCGCCTGTTTTTTTCCCATATACAACGTTTGATGTGATGGTTAAGACTGAAAGAGTTGGAGTAGCGTTACGATATATATGATGTTTGGTGAGTTCTTGATAGAAAAGCTTAACAACCTCTTTTGCAATGGCGTCAACTTGTTCATCATCATTCCCGTACTGGGGATATGATCCTTCTGTTTGAAATGAGACTGCGAGACCATCTGTAATAACAGGTGTTACTTCGGCGTACTTGATAGCTGAGAGTGAGTCTGCAACAACTGAGAGTCCAGCAATGCCAAACGCCATAACTCTCTCAACATGTGTGTCGAGTAGAGCCATTTGCGCACGTTCGTAGTAATATTTATCGTGCATGTAGTGGATGACATTCATTGTATTTACATAGACGCGTGCAACCTCAGCAATGGATTGTTTGAACCGTTCCATTACTTCGTCGTACGAAAGAGGACCTGTGTGTTGTAAAGGCGCGATGTTGAGGAGTTTAATGCCGGTCATCTCATCTTTTCCACCGTTCACTGCAAGCAGCAGTGTTTTTGCAAGATTACAGCGTGCGCCGAAGAACTGCATCTGTTTACCTGTCTTCAGCTGAGAGACGCAGCAGCTGATGCCATAATCATCACAGCCTGAAACCTCTCTCATCAAATCATCATTCTCATACTGCAGTGATGAGGTATCAATTGATACTTGAGCACAGAACTGCTTAAAACTCTCCGGCAAGTGCTTAGACCAGAGAATAGTTAGATTTGGCTCGGGTGCAGGACCAAGGTTATAGAGAGTCTGTAAGAAACGGTATGTGGTTTTTGTTACCT
>CAZLAJ010000104.1:0-3261 GCA_964557525.1 uncultured Gammaproteobacteria bacterium
AACAAAAGAGATATTGAAGCAACTGTTGTTGGAATTGAATACGATCCAAACAGAAACACACATATCGCACTTGTTGAGTATAAAGATAAGGAGAAGAGATACATTCTTCATCCCAAGGATCTGAAAGTCGGCGATGTGATTGTAGCCGGAGAAAATGTAGAGATTAAGACAGGTAATGCGCTTCCTCTTAAAAATATCCCATTGAGCATTGAGGTACACAACGTGGAGGTGCACCCAGGTTCAGGCGGTCAGGCTATCCGTGGCGCGGGTGGGTTTGGTGTTGTTATCGCAAAAGAAGATAAATATGTACAGATAAAACTGCCCTCAGGTGAGGTGAAGAGATTCTTAGCCAATTGTTATGCAACGGTTGGAGCGCTGGGAAATGTGGCGCATAAAGATCGAGATCTTAAAAAAGCAGGAACACGCATACATATGGGTATTCGTCCTACGGTTCGGGGAACTGCCCAGAATCCGAGAAGTCATCCTCATGGAGGAGGCGAAGGACGCTCTGGAGAAGGTATGCATCCAAAGACTCCTTGGGGTAAGAAAGCACGAGGAGTACGAACACGTACACGAAAGAAGTGGAGCAACGCATTAATTGTTAAGCGGAGATCATAAACACCATGGAATCGACGACCTATTTAAAAAATATCAAAATTACACCGAAAAAACTGAGATTTATTCTTGACGATGTCAAGAAACATAGGCCAGTTGATGCCGCTCAGAAGCTTATGTATTCATCAAACAAAGCGGGTCGCCTATTGTATCAAGCTCTCATGTCTGCGATTGTCAACGCAAAACGCACTTTAAATGTTGAGGAGGGCATGTTACAATTTAAAACTTTAGTAATAGAGGAAGGTCAGAAGATTCGACGGTATCGAGCAGGAGGACGGGGAACCGCAAAGCCTATAAAGAGAAGGTTTGCGCATATCAAGATTGTCCTTATTGCAGAATCTCCTCTGTCTGCTGTCACTAAGGAGACAGAGAAACAGCTCCCTGAAGCACAGAAGAAGGATAATACAGTTGCTGAGAATAAAGAACAGGTAGATGCTGCGCTAAAAACAAAAAAACCAGCAGTGAAAAAAACAGCTAAAAAAGTTACCAAGAAAAAAGAAGCTACAGAAGCTTAATTATTAAAAAGAATTTATGGGACAAAAAGTACATCCAAAAGGTTACAGACTCGGAATTCTCTATAACTGGAACTCTCGATGGTTCTTCTCAAACAAAAGAACCTACCGCGAGAACCTGATTGCTGATATCAAACTTAGAAAAGCTCTTATGGAGAAGTTTCGATTTGCATCTGTTACCCAGATAGATGTCGAGCGTGCAATTAATAAAGTTAACCTTATCATCCATTCAGTCAAGCCTGGTATGATTATCGGCCGCGGAGGCAAGGGTCTTGAAGAGGTGAGACGATTTGTGGACACCTATCTCAACCTAAAGGCGAAAGGAAAAGAAGTGAGGTTTGAACCAAAGATCGAACCAGTCAAAAAACCGTACCTGAACTCGTACTATGTGGCCCAGACAATTGCAGAAAAGTTGGTTCGCAATTTCCCACATCGTTCGGTAGTGCACAACGCTATTAACCGATCAATGGAAGCTGGAGCAAAAGGTATTAAGATTCAGCTGGGGGGAAGAATTGCAGGCGCAGAGATTTCTCGAAGAGAGAAGTACCCGTCTTCCGCAAATGTTCCAAACTCAACGATTCGAGCAGATATTGATTACGCGAAGTATCCGGCACTTACCAAATCAGGATATGTAGGAATAAAAGTGTGGATATATAAGTAAATTGATTTAGAAAACAACATGTTAGCACCAAAGAGACAAAAATTTAGAAGACAGTTTAGAGGAATTTGGCGCCGTGTTGCTGTTAAAGGTGGAGAAGTAACATTCGGAAGTCATGCTCTTAAGGCAATGGAAGCCGGATGGATTAAAGATCGAGAGATCGAGGCGGCACGTGTCGTTTTAGCACGAGCCACAAGAAAAAGTGGCAAGTTCTGGATTAAGATTTTTCCAGACAAGCCATTTACCAAGAAACCACCTGAAGTTACGATGGGTGCTGGAAAAGGAGACGTATCCCATTTTGTTGCATCGGTCGTTCCTGGAAGAGTGTTGTTTGAGATAGACGGTTTATCCAAACTTGCAACACAGGATGTATTAAAAACAGTAGCATCGAAGTTATCTGTTAAAACAAAGATTGTCGAAAAGTAAGTTATGAAAAAAGCTATTCAGGAGTTGCAGACAAAGAAGATTGCCGAGCTTGAAAAAGAGCTGGCCACCCTGCGTACAGAGGTAGCAAAACTAAAGGTCGAGAAGAAAGCAAAACCTGAAAAAGATACTAATTTAATTCAGAAGAAACAGACAAAGATAGCTCAGCTATTAACAGTAATGAATAAGCAGAAGAAAGCATAAAAATACTATGGCAAAATTAATAACCGGAATCGTTGTTTCAACAAAGATGAATCAGACCATTGTTGTCCAGGTGGAGACAAAGTTTAGACATCCACTGTACCACAAAGTAATCATAAGACATAAGAAGATTAAGGCCCACTGCGAGAATAAAAATGTAAAAGAGGGAGATGTGGTAACCATACGAGAGTGTGCACCTATCTCAAAAGATAAACACTTTATCCTTGCATCAGATAAAGAGCAGGCTGTATTACAACCAACGAAGAAAGAGGTGAAAGAGAAAAAAGCAGCTGAAGTAAAACAAGCTGAGGTAGGGGTTACTGAGGCAGTTGTTGAACCAAAAGCAGCTAAACCAGTTAAAAAATCAGTAAAAACAGCAAAAACAACAGTTAAAAAGACAACCAAAAGTTCGAAAAAATCAAAGTAATAGTTATTACATTTAAGAAATAAAGACATGTTACAGTTACGATCCATGATGACAGTTGCAGACAACACGGGTGCAAAGCAGGCCATGATGATCGGTATGCCAAAAAAAGGAAACAGAAAGTATGCATACATTGGAGATGCGATTACCGTTGTTGTTAAGGAAGCTCTTCCTTATGCACAAGTGAAAAAAGGAGAGGTGCTTCCAGCAGTCATCGTGCGAACGAGGAAAGAGAAGAGAAGAAAAGATGGAAGCTATATCCGATTTGACGAGAACGCATGTGTCATCTTGGCAAGTAAAGAAGTAAAGGATCCGAAAGGAACACGTATATTCGGACCCATTGCTAAAGAAGTAAAGGATCTCGGATATGCTAAAATTGCAAGTTTGGCAGAGGAGATATATTAATTAAGCCATGAAAATCAAAGTTA
>CAZLAJ010000105.1:0-3239 GCA_964557525.1 uncultured Gammaproteobacteria bacterium
GCTTACACTATTCCCAACCGATGACTTTGGCTTAAACGTGATACTTACCACCTCTGCGCCTGTTGTATCCACGGTCTTACCTGCTTCATTTTGCACCTCTCCGCGGATTAAGATTGAACCTCTCGTATTTATGGTTGCTACTTTGCTAGTATCATCACCCAGTCCCGCCATCACCACCCCCATCTTATACGTTATTGTCTTTACCTCAAGCTTTGTTTTATCAAAATCCAGATTGAAGGAGTATCCCTGTACATTCATGGCAGCCGCAGTCTTGGCTTTAATGACCGTAGTGAACTCACTCGTCCCCGGATTAACCGTTGCGGGATCAAACATCATCTCTACCACATTTGTTGTCTCATCAGCACGGGAACGATAGGTCACCTGGTCACGACGGAGAACCGCTTGAAACAGCAGTACGCTTAACAGTCCTACCCCGCCGATGATCATGACAGTTATTTGTTTTTTTGTTAGTGAATTTTTCATAATTATCGAGGAATACAACAAAACTTACCTACTTCGCCAGAACAGGTTGTGCTGGATGGAATACCGCCACTTACAAAACACTCCTGAGTTGTCAAACAGGAGTTAACTCCACAATCACCCACCTCAGTATTTCTTATTGCCCTTGTCGGACTGGGAGTAACAGTTGGTGTGTTAGTAATCGAAGGTACTGGATCAGACCCCTGACCCAGAGTAGCGATAATAATCACCCTATCAGAAGGAGATACGTAGCCATCACCATTAAAATCAGGATTTACGGTATCAGGAATCTGCCCACCATTCACAGCTCGAACATAATACAAATAGTCGAGAGCATCAACAATCCCATTTCCGTCAGCATCACCGACAAATCGTTTTGCAGAACGACAGTAACCATTCTTGGCCTCTGATCCAGGCGTAGGACCGATACTTGATTCGCGCGCGCACTTCATCTGAGTAGAGGGACATGTCGTACCCTCTGGACAGGATGGCACCTGATACACGCACGAGCTGTCACAGGTGTTATCCTGATTGCATACACAGCTTACGGGTTGAGTAATTGTCGGCGACTGAGTTGGTGAAAGTGAAGGTGATGTAGTCAGCGTAGGACTTACCGTCAGAGTGACCGACGGTGTCAACGTCTCAGATGATGCCTCATAGATCTCGATCTCTTTCCAGGCTCCGGTGTAGTAGCTTGATGAGAGCTCTATGGTCACATACTGTACGTTCTCGATTGGCTTTTCAGGAATATAAAAGAGTCTTGATCCTGTTTGTGTCCTTTGTGTAATGGTTGAATAGAGAGTGGTCGGATTTGCAGACTCTCCCATGTATATCTTGTGAGTAGTTGAATTTGGAATGCTCTGCTCAACAACAATCATCACTGCTGAGATAGTCTTTTTGGCCTTTAAATTGAAAAAAAGCTTTACAGGAGCAACACCGTACGTATTATATCCCGTACTGTAGTTACCGTCTACCAGCCTCGTTTTATCCTCGTAGGCACCCACCCTTGATGAAGTCGTAATCTCTGCATCCTTGGCGATATTTTTTCCTGGGGGAGGTGTGGGGGTCATAGTAGCAGTAGGCGTTGGCGTCTTGGTTGGGAATGTATTTTGAGCCTGCACACCATGACGAACGACAGTTAAGAGGAAGGGAAACAGAAGAAAGAATAATAATTTTTTCATAGTACTTTCAGTAGTTTCATAATGCCAAATGTTAAGAAAAAAAACAATACGGTTATGTAGAGAGGAAAGTAGACACTCACAAGGAGAGTCACAAGTGCCGTTATGAAGAAGGCTTCATTGTGGATTGCGGGAAGCAGTCCTTTTGTAAGTAGAAAAAGCATTGTAAGGGTCAGTAACGACGCCTTATTAAACCACACAGTCGGCCAGTTAAAATACATCGCCACACTAATAAGAACAGCGGAAAGTATTAAAAAAAGCTCCTTTGTATTTAGGTAAAAAGGGCCAAGATACATATCTCTAGTCACTATAGTACATTTACTATGGTGTTGCAATAGGGTGCTTAGGGCCACCAGTCCTTTCGAGAGCGAGGGTCACGGTATATGCCGGAGTCACGAACTGCAACGTTAATAAACGGACTCTTATCCCATACCTTCGCCCTCCCTATCTCATCTCCGCCCTTTAAGGCTGGCAGAGATCGACGGCCTTCCTGATTGAGAGCTGTGTAGAGCTGTTTTAGATTGGGATCTACACATATGTCTAAGATCTGTATCGCATACCCACTTGCCACACTGTCATTGCGCGTATAGGTAAGAGTGATTGTGCTCTCATCAACAAATAAGACAAGAGCCTGGTGACCACCGCCTATGTCATACCCTGACTGAGGAAGTTTTATATACTCATTCTCCGGCTGAGCAAGGCGGGCCATAGTGACTGCCTTTGCAGAAGGCAGTTTTGCTCGTCCCTGAGCCCAGTCCCAGTCATATACCTGCATTACGCTGAGTATCTCCGGGTATTCTTTTGTGTTAATCAATGTTTTCAGGTTGGGCGCCTTTGCATCTCGATCACCTGGTATGTCTACCAGCTGTTTTGGTAAATCGACATACTCATACCCTCTCAATTTAATATTCAAATCAGGATGTTCTGCAGGGATGCGATCAGTCGGACTACCATTAACAGTCAGCTGACCATACGTGTTTGTTGAAGTGGTGGGACATGCTATTGCACGGGTTGGCGCAGGACTAAGTGTCAATGTGGGGGTTGCTGTGTGAGTTATAGTAATGCTAGCAAACGGCGTTGGAGTACGTGATGGGTATGACTCCTCCCCTTGTAATAAAAATGTTGTGAGAATATCACGATCTGTAGCGGTAACAACCCCGTCGCCATCTGCATCTGCATATATTTGATATGGTACCTTCCATCCGGATGTAACCCGGAGCAAATAGAGATAGTCTACCATGGTTACAGCACTATCCCCGTCCACATCTCCCTTTGTTCTCTTTGTTCTATTACAGTACGAATTAAGCACCGCCTCACCTGGTTGTGGAGTAATCACTGAGTTGCAGTGAAGGGGAGTCACATACGGCTTACCGGTAATATACTCAAATATGCATGAATCAGAACACCTGCCCGAACTTTGACATATGCACGAGTCTGAGGTTCTTACTGCATTTCGAGTATATGCACTTGAATACACTTCCCGTCCTACTTGAATACTAAAAACTGCAGTCAAGCATAAAAAAGCAACAAAAAACAGTTTTAGGCTTAGAAAAAAGCTATATCGCATATATTACAACTATA
>CAZLAJ010000106.1:0-3226 GCA_964557525.1 uncultured Gammaproteobacteria bacterium
ATTCTTGCGCGAGCTATTGTGAATGAAGGGATAAAGATGATCACCGCAGGTGCAAATCCTATGGTAATGCGCCGTGGTATTGAAAAAGCACGCGAGTATGTAGTTGAAGAGTTAAAGAAAATTAAAAAAGATATCAAGATTGATGAGGCAGCAAATGTTGCAACCATTTCAGCAGCAGATCCAGTCTTGGGTCAGCTCATCGCCGATGCATTAAAAAAAGTTGGCGGTAAAGATGGCGTTGTGACTGTTGAAGAAGGTAAAGGTCTTGAAACAGGCTGGGAGCATAAGGAAGGTATGCAGTTTGACCGTGGTTATGCGTCTGCATACTTTGTAACCAATCCTGACAAGATGATTGCTGAGATCGCAGATCCATACATCTTGATCACTGATAAAAAAATTACTGCAATCTCCGATCTGCTTCCGTTCCTTGAGAAGTTTGTCAAAGTTTCAAAGAACCTCGTCATCATCGCTGATGATGTAGAGGGTGAGGCGCTTGCCACGTTGGTCGTGAATAAACTGCGTGGTACCTTTAACACTCTCGTTGTAAAGGCTCCCGGATTCGGTGACAGAAGAAAGGCCATGCTTGAAGACATTGCTATTCTCACCGGAGGCACAGTTATCTCGGAAGATCTTGGCAAGAAGCTCGAAAATGCAGAGGTTGAAGACTGTGGCCGGGCAGACAAGGTCACTTCTGATAAAGAATACACAAGCGTTATCGGTGGGAAAGGCGACAACGCCATGATCCAGGCCCGTGTTGCTCAAATCAGAAAAGAAATAGAAGCAAGCACATCTGACTTTGACCGAGAAAAACTGCAAGAGCGTCTTGCAAAGCTTTCAGGCGGAGTCGCTGTCATCAATGTCGGCGCTGCAACTGAGGTAGAGTTGAAAGATAAAAAAGAACGAGTTATCGATGCTGTCGCTGCTACTAAGGCAGCTCTTGAAGAAGGTATTGTTCCAGGAGGAGCAGTCGCACTTCTTGACATCAGCCAGAGAATGCATCGGGAAGTACTCGGCAAGAATCCACATTCAGACGAAGTGTTCGGCTTTGAGATCGTAAAGCGATCACTTGAAGCTCCATTTGCAAAACTGATGGAAAATGCAGGGGTAGACCCAGGTCTTCTTCTTGCAAAAGCAAGAGTTGCAAGCGCAAAGGGAGAAGGATTCAATGTCCTCGACCTTGAATCAGAGGCAGATGCGAAACCGGTTGATATGGTTAAATCAGGAATCATCGATCCTCTAAAGGTAGTGCGAAGCGCAGTTGAGAACGCAACCTCAATAGCAAGCATGATCCTTACTACCGAAGCTCTTGTCACTGACATTCCAGAAAAGAAACCAGAAGCACCAGCAATGCCAGGAGGCATGGGCGGAATGGGCGGAATGGATTATTAAGTGCAACCTAAAGGTTAACACTACCCGGCGAGCAATCGCCGGGTTTTTTTATACACCTAAGGTTGTTAACTGTAGCTATACGTAATACGAATGGGAGTCGATTTTATATTAACGAAGCACGTCTGAATGAAAACTTTGACCGTTTATATATGTGTTTGCACCTTGCCCTTTCAATATGTGTACGCCGCCAGTACCAGAAACCGACCATTGTTGGTTATTTGGTTCAAAGATACATACAGTCTGCTCATCTATTCCGATAAATGCATGTTCAGTTGGAACTAACTTTCGAAGCTCATGAAAACGATCCCTTCCCATATAGCAGAATGATGTATCAATATCTACTCCCCCTTCCGTATTGTTGAAATGAGGGATTATCGAGATGTCTAATTCATAACGAGAAAAAAAGTTCAATCCCTTCTTCCAATGCAAGTCTTCCCCCGCTTTATAAATCTCATATACTGGTAAGACATATTTGCTAAACGCAATCGCAGCAGCAGACGCAAGAGAGAGCCGTACGCCGCTCTCGACTCGTTGAGAAATAAACTCGTACGCCTTGCTATTATCCAGTATTCTGGCTGCGTACGTCGGACTCCCCGCTCCTGCATGAATATATGAGGCGCTTAATAAGGAAGAGAGGATGCTTTCATTGTTTACTGATTTTTTCCCCGTGTTATGAAATGCCTCAACAAGTTTTATCTGTGGTTTATAGTTATACAGTCCCACCTCAAGCATAGCTGCAAGCTTCTTGTACCAATTGTATGGATTAACTTCGAAACCAGCAGGAGTCATAAGGAGAGCAATTGAGACAGGGGTGGGCAAGTCTTTTACAAGCTCTTCATGAATTCTCCGGCCGGTTGGAGAAGATTCTCCGGAGCCGAAGAGTGCTATTTTAGTGATGACGTTCACTTTTTCCTGAGCAGCGTTGACGAGAACTGAAGCATCCTCTGTGTCTTCCACTTTATATCCAAGTTGCTCGATCTCAGTTCGGAGTCGATCAGATTCAGTATAATTCTTGGCTTTTCTTGCCTGATTGCGAAGTAATAGAAGTTCTTCAGCTTTTTGTCTATTATCCATATATATATCTTGTGTATTATAGCTCACTTTAGTCAGTGACGATATGAGGAAGAATATTTATACAAGCAAACGAAGAAATATTATTAAGGACAAAGATAAAAAAATGTATCGATTATTCTTTAATAATATCTTTTGCACGCTGAAAATCTCCTTTTAATACATGCAGTTGTACGCCTGTTGACGCTGGCTGAAAAGGAAAGGGCGACATTCCGCCTTGATCGTCACCTGAGATAAACGTTTTAATACCATTTGACTCAAGCCTTCCCTTTACTATCTCGGCCTCAATACGTGTGTTAAATGTTTGAAATAGAATAAACTCATTCATAGAAAAAGTATACTACTATTTTTCTTCTGAAAAATAAACAAAAGCCGATGTAAACAGCGATTTTTTAACTATTTACACTGGCTAACTCCATATTATGTAACAAAAACTAGAATGAACATCTATATCCTGATATGTGTAGAACTTACTCATTATCGAAGTCTTTCATGTATAGAGAGTTCATCCCAAGTCTAACCGTATTCTTTCGTAAATAATGTCTGCTGTTTCATCTGGCTTCTGGTTTGTATTATCTATAATCTCACCATAGGATCTGTACATTTCTCGGTCGTATAATTCATTTATACGATTTATTTCTCTTTGACTCATTTCTCGATTGCCACGATTTTGCAATAAGACTTTTTTTGTGGGTTTTAACGTAAAGGCGTATATATGTTGATCATGCGGATGAAGGTTCTTAACTATTTCTTCATAATCTTCTTT
>CAZLAJ010000107.1:0-3184 GCA_964557525.1 uncultured Gammaproteobacteria bacterium
AAATCCTTGACTTACTGAAGTTAGGTTGGTACTGCTTGAACTTATTGTATAGTTATTCGCTGCACTGCGCAGGCCCCCATAGGAGTCATAGACATACACATATGCACCAAAGTTTGCGTTTGTATCAAGATCTATCCATACTTTCTGAGCAGCAGTGGTCACACTTCCTAAGTTGAGCTCACCCATCGTAACAGAATAGGGCGAGGCTGTTTCCTGATCAGTCGTCGAGACATCTATATCAAAATCGAGAATAACGTTCGAGGTTGCGGCACCTGCTGAGGGACCCCAACCGCTTTCCGTGTAGTTGCCCTGCATTGCTTTCACCTTAACGGTATAGGTGGTATTGGGAGTGAGTCCGATAATAGTAAAGCCAGATGCTCCCCCCCAGGCTGTATACGTTTGATAGTCCTCTATTCCCAGAGACGGACCAATGGTGTTGTCGCTCTGAATGTAGTATGTTGTGCTAAAGTTGTCCGGTGAGATGGCAATTGCGTACAGAGTATCTGAAGGATTATTCGATGTTGCAACGGTTAATTTCAGCTTGTTGTACCAGCTTGAGGGGTTCGTAATGGTAGGTGCGGCAGGCACATGAGCCTGTTGTATAAACATGAGTCCTGCCCCCAGATTATAGTTTGCGCCAGTTATCTGTTGGTCCGGTTCACCCACCACCCCTTCAATACCATAGTTAGATGAACTCCCGACACCCCCTCCACCTCCAAACTCATACCCCCTCAACTTATAGTTTGAAGAGGCCTGAGCAGACACATATGATGCATATGAACATATGATAAAGAACAACAAGAACATTACAATAATAGATACATAAGACTTCATATATTTTATTATACGTATCCCGTGCATACCATTAGTTTAAAAATGTAACTGAGTTTAATAGAGTGCGCATCATCTCTTTTTCATGCCGGGTAAGCGGGTAGTCTAATACCAGTGTAAATACCTGCCCGTTACGAATCGTAAATGCGGTCATCTCATCATTTGTCTCTCTATTGGTATACACGAGATACCTCGTTTCGTTTGCCGTAATCTCCTGTTCTTCATACTTCTCCGAAAACAACTTGCGCATCTTAACATCACCGATATCATCAACAGACGTTGATGTGTCTGCTCGCATATATGAACGGATATGTCCTTTCGGATTAGTAGTCGTAAAACTACTAAAACACTTTTCTTGATTTTTTACTGATGTGACGGTGAGTGGAATAATGAGTTCAAAACAGTCACCAACTGTAAAGGGCTTGCCAGCCGGAATGTACCCCATATCTCTTTCAAATGACTCGATATTTGCAAAATCGGAGGCGGGATTTGTTTTCTGCACCGCAAGATATTTTTTTGCACGTTCGGACAAACTTCCTCTTATTACATCTCCCTTGCCCTTCATTTGCGAAACAATCAGTACAAAAGAAAATAGCCCGATTCCAATTGCCAAAAGATACTTTCTGTTCATATGAGTTATTCATGTTTTCCTTCTTGTCTTTGACCTCTTCTCCGACGATACATCGATACCATCACCCCCATTACTACCAATAACAAAATAATTACTGCAGGGTGAATATAGAGCACTATGTCCCGATGGCTATATCCCGTCTTATGTAACGAATCATTACCCTTCGCAACCATCGTAAGAACCGAAACGGGAAACGCCCATTTCTGATGATAGTACTGGACCGTAATGTAGCGTCTTGACTCGGGAAAGATGCGGGCAGATGACTCGTTCACCACCCCCTTCGCAATGGACCTCTGAAACATATCTACTACATCTACCCTTCCTTGTGGCACGAGGTGAACATTTCCCTCATTCTGAAACAGATACTCCGAACGCTGAGGGATGGAAAACACAACCGGACTATCAGGCCATCCCACACTCTTTAATGACAGATTATATCTCTCTCCTCCTTGCTTACTAACCAATAGGAGAGACGAGAGTGTTGGAGAGATGGATGTTGTGCCCTGCTTGCGATCTGACTGTACTTTCGCAAGAACAGCTGCATAATGACCACCAGGAGATACATCATCCCGATTCTCAATACGCACCACAATGTCCTTCGATTCTTGCGGAGCAAGTCTTAATTCATCTGACTGGAGTGAGAGAAAAGAAGAAAGCGAGTATGAGTAGCCTGATGATTCAGAAAGAAATCCGATTCTTCCCAAGTCATCACTCTGTTTAAAATCCAAAGTAGATAAGGAAAGAGTAAGCTCGGAGTTGGTACTATTAGTATAGGTGATGATTATATCTTTATTCTTTTCGTCTGTCTTCATTGTCACCTCCTGCACTGCAGGTGCAACTCTCACTCTGCCATTTGATTGCGCATAGCTGAACGTGGTGAAGAAAAGCATGCATGATACAAAACAGAGACCGCCGATGAAATAGTTGAGCAGATTACTTCTTAGCATGTAACTATTCTACAAAAATCTGAACAAGAAAGAGAGGGTTGGAAATGCCCGTTATTTCTTCCGCCTAAAGATGCCCCCGAAGGTGTTTTTAACACCTACCAGTACAAAGAAGAGTATTACCAGAATGACGAGAATAATTTTCCAGGGTATGACCCAGAACGAAACCTGAGCCTCAAGAGGTATGTCTCTCTGTCCGTTATCATATACAAATAGTAGATGTGCCGTATATCTCCCGATCCGGAGTTTATTTATCTTCGACAAGTCCCAGTCTGTTTCATATACTGCATTCCCTTTATCATCCAAGACTGTCTTCCCGTTCTCTTTTTTCGGCACACGGGCCATAAAACCATCATTCCAGGTGGTGTAGTATGTCCGCTCTGTCTGAGGCAGCACGTTGCCCCTGCCTGGATTTACCGGCACAATACCCGTATTCTGTTGGCCTCCCCAATCGATAAAGACATCACCAAACGGAACAACGTGAATATTGCCCGAATTCTTCACCTTAACCTGAAACTCAACTGGCACTGTTTCGTACACGAGCTTACTCGTTGAAAAATCGATAAGCTGAATCTCCCGCTTAGCATTTGGACTTCTCACATTGAGAAGTACCGAGATGGCAGGCGCTCCCGCGATTGCTGCACCTGTCTGATTCACACTACCCTCTTTGGCTCGACTCACTACAATCGCATAGTAATAACCAAGTGCTGCAGATTTGGGAGGAGTAATAGTCACCTTTATGCTCAATGATATGACGGCTCAGGTAGAGCACCGGGAT
>CAZLAJ010000108.1:0-3125 GCA_964557525.1 uncultured Gammaproteobacteria bacterium
TCACGTCTGCAATCTTAATGAGACAAATGAGGAGAGAGAGCATGAGTACAACAGTCAGCCAGATGATACGGTAGTGCCACGCAAAGATCCAGACTGCGTTAATGAGTGAGGTGAGGATAAAATAGATGCTGACTGTTTCGATAAAGTGCTGCGTTTTTGAGTCCTTTTTAGTTACAAACTGAAAAACAGAATAGGCTCCTAATAGGAGATATATGAGGCCCCATATGGAAAATGTGATGCCAGCTGGTGCAAAAAGGTTTGGGTACGAATCTGACACAGCGCCGGTTGTAATATTGTTGATGGGTAGAATATTTGCAGCCGCATTTACCGCAACCATTGCAACATAAGCAACAACCGCAGCTATTTTAATAACGATATTCCTATTCATCATCCTACTTTTATTATACTGCTTCTCATACCAAGCATATGAATAAAACAAAGGAAGAAGTGAGGAAAATATGCTTAATGTCCATTTCCTTATTTCTGCCGATCTACTTACCCTTTTAACTTTAAGGGAGAGGTGCAGAATGCACACCGTTTTGCATCACGTGGGATAACGCTCAAACACTCTGGACATTTCTGTGTTGATGGATCTTCGGCCTTCTCTTTTTTTGTTATAGAAATAAGTTTGTTCATTGGGACAACAACGAAGAAGTAGATTACTGCGGAGATGATAATGAAAGAAAGAAGTGCGTTAATAAAGTCACCGACTAAAAACTTGCTGCGGTTAACTGTCAATGTTATTGAAGAAAAGTCTGGAACACCTCCAAATACTCCGATAAATGGGGTAATAATATCTTTCACAAGGGCAGAGACCAGAGAACCAAATGCAACTCCGATTACTACACCAACCGCAAGATCCACTACATTACCTTTTAATATGAATTGTTTAAAGCCGTTTAACATATGAAACATATTATACTCTACCTCGTTTATAGATCAATCAGGAAGCTATTACTATACACCTATTATGCATCCAAAAGTCTTTCATACGACATATTTATCAGTTTCTTTGCGATTGCCATCACGGCGATAATGCACATGAGCCCAATAAACCCGCTGAGAGTCACCGATTCACCAAAAATGAAATTGATTGCGGCAAGAAACACAAACTTCGAAAAGAACATAATAGCCCATACCCCGAAGATGAGTGCTGCTACATACCTTTTTCCTTCTCTTCCCTTAAACCGTTTTACCACTAACGATTTCAACCAAAACGTTGCGTATGTCAGAAGCTGCAGCACCACGGCGGCAGCGAATGTAACGGAGTACGACCATGTGCTTAAGATTTTTGTGTAGTCTTCGAAGAATCCCAAAACAACAGCATAGATGAGCACTCCAAGCACCATTTCAGAAAACAATTTTTGTCTTGCACTAGGAATATCTTCTTTCTGAAGCATTAAGTTGAGTATAGCAAACACATACCATATGTTTGCCGGAGCATATTAAATCACCATTATCTTTCTTTGAATTGTTTGAGAAGGGTGTATAAAGCAATCGCGCTTAACAAAACAATAATGCTCACAATGAGGAGTGGAACGGTAGCAGCCGCATTACCTATCGCAAGTTCAATGAGTAAGGTAACAATGATACTACTTCCCATTAAGATAGAAAACATGAGCCATGGTCCAGCAAATACATATCCATACAGTTGCTTTTTACGTAACAGTAATCCTGTGAGAATCATACCTGGCAAGACAATTGAGAGATCAATAACGTGGACTGGGTTAACCCACATTCCAGCATCTGTAATACTCGTTGGTACTTGACCTGAAAGGAGAGCTGGAATAATTTCTGAAAGCCACAGAAGCGCAAATAACACTCCAATCGCAACAAGCAAACTGCTTGCCGTCTTCATACTCTTTCCACTAATTGGCGCTATCAAACGAGACAGATCTTGAGTCAGTATCCCACCTATTAATGTGTAAAAAGAGAGTCCCAATACCGCAACATACACAAGAAAGAGATAGTTGAAGTGAATAAAAAATGCGTAGATTACATACGCATAGATAAAGTAGAGAAGGGTGCCAATCCACATAACATATGCAGCTATGGATTTCTTCCTGTAGAGAATGTACAGGCAAATAACGAACACCGTAACCGCGATCAAATTGCCTATATCCTGTCCTACACCCTGCCGCGCCCATTCGACAGTTTCACGCGAATACGTTAAGGGATTAAAGATGCCGAGCAAACTCGCAATTATTGAAAGAAGGGCAATAACAACTGAGAGATAAATCAGTATTTTAGAGGGATGTCTCACAGATTAAGTATATAGTTTCAACAAACAGATCTTTAATAGATTTAGTAAAACACACTCAGATTATTCTGACTGTAATATGCGTATTTTCTCATCAAACTCACCCTCCCAAAATCTACATGCCCACTTCACACTGCCAGAATATCTCTCATCGTCCTTTATCAACTCCATTAACCCCTTCCTGTTTAAAAAAGCGTAGCGTTCCACCTCTTCTTTCTGAATACAGATGGGCTCACCAGTGTATTTTCCAATATACCAATACGTAAAATGGGTTTCGTTTTGTCCTCGATAGAGAACTTTACCCAAGAAGATTAGATTCGCGTCGATACCCAACTCTTCTTTCAACTCCATGTGAGCTGCCTCTTCAGGTGTCATTCCTTTTGTGACATGTCCTGCACAACTTATTGTCCATTTACCGGGACTCACTGTTTTATTTTTACTTCTCTTTTGAAAAAGAACATTATTGTCGTTATCAAAGAGTATAACTGCTATTTCTCTATGCCATAGTGAGGGGTCTTGGTTCGCCTTCACTTTCAGCACTTCGCCTATAACTTCGTCCTGTTCATTCACAAGATCGAGCATCTCTTCATCTTTGTTATTCATGTGAGATAGTATAACAAAGCAAAACTATCACATCTTAAAAACATGTGGAAATAGGCAATAATGGTTTTAGTGGTTGGTTTTATATCCTGCAATATTGTCAGTATCTAACAACCGTCGCACTTTACAATCTGACAGATATAATATACTTATTAAGTATATTGAGTATGATTTTGCAGAAATATCATTTGTCTTAGTAAGTGTTTATAACCATTAAACTACATTCATTGAAAAAACATTCGTTTCTTATACTGATATTTTTAGC
>CAZLAJ010000109.1:0-3065 GCA_964557525.1 uncultured Gammaproteobacteria bacterium
CCAGAAACATAAAACGATATCGTTCTCTCTTTAACGTCAGAGATGACATCTATGCCCGCTATTGGGAAGATTTACCAAACAAAAAGTCTGGTTATGCCCCGGTTTATCGCCTTAATCAAAGCCCACAGGCATTATGCGACTTCGTTATCCAGACTCACCTTGAGGGGAATCAAACCATTGGTGTTTATCCCTTGTTTCCAGACAATACCACTGCTTTCTTAGCCATTGATTTTGATGGATCAGATTGGTTAAGTCTAATCCAAAAAGTAGTAACCATCGCCATGACCAAGGGGCTACCTTTTGCGATAGAACGGTCAAAGTCTGGTAACGGTGGACACTTATGGTTTTTCTTTAGTGAAAAATTAGCTGCTTATAAAGTCCGCCGAATGGGTAAGCTGCTACTTGATCAAGCTGGAATTAAAAACCGAAAAACATTTGATCGGATGTTTCCAAGCCAGGATGAGCATATTGGTAAGGGTTATGGTAATTTGATTTGTCTTCCTCTCCAAGGAAAATTAGCGACTGAAAAGAAAACTGTATTTATTGCCCAAGATGGCCAAGAAATCATCGACCAATGGCAACATCTGCATGAGATTAAAAAGATAAGCATGCAAGAGGTTGATAGATTTCTTGAGAACGGTTTAAAACAGCCAATCAAGCTCACTAAGAAAACAAATATATTACCTGATGAGAACCCCGATACCGATGAAAATGAAGATGTTGACGATCCACAAATCATCACGACTCAAGGTCAAGAAACAAAACTAGTTTTAGGAGCGAATATCTTTATCCCCAATATCTGGTTGCCAGATAAGCTCTACTGCTATTTGAAAAAAGAGTTGAACTTTCCCAATCCAGATTTTTATGCCAAAGAAAGATTTGGTTACTCAACCTGGCAGACACCGAGATTTATTAAAACTCTTGAGATTTTACCAGATGGTATCGCTGTTCCCTTAGGTTTTCTAAACAAAATAAATGATTTTATCCAAAAGGAACAGTTGAAGGTTGCAATTGTTGATCAACGAATTTCAACTAAACAGATACGATTTTCATCAAAATTAGTTCTTCGCAAAGATCAAAAACAGGCTTTATCTCGATTATTGGTAAATAATCGGGTAATTTTAGAAGCTCACCCAGGGTTTGGCAAAACCATGGTGGCTCTAGCTTTCATGAAAAAACTGGGCAAAAAGACTCTTATTATTGTTCATACCAACACACTGCTTCACCAGTGGCAAAAACGACTGACTGATTATTTTTCGCTGGCAAAAGATGACTTGGGATTGATTGGTGATAATAAGTGGAAAATTGGCAAAAAAGTGACTATTGCTTCTTATATGACTCTGTCCAGAAGAGGAGCCGATGAAATCAAAAATGAGTTTGGGTTGGTAATTGTTGACGAATGCCACCATGTTCCCGCCAACACTTTTAGTGCTGTTATGAAACAATTTCCGGCCAAAAACGCGCTGGGGCTAACTGCAACCACTTTTCGCAAGGATAAACTAGAAAAGTTGATGTATCTCTATATCAGCGACCAAGTAGTTGCAGCTACATACAACAACTCTGACGAAAACAAAGTGACAACTCCTGCTATGCAAACGGAATTAATCACCCGCAAAACACGGTTTAAGGCGAGCGGTAAGCTGGAAGATTTCCAGGAAGCTTGCAAACTGGTTATTATTGACACAGATCGAAATGAGCAAATTGCAAGCGATATCGCAGCAGTATTAGAAACTGGCGCTAAATGTTTAGTGCTTACCGAACGGATTGAGCATTGCGAAACATTACTGGAATTGGTCCGACAAAAAGTTAAAGGAGTCCATGCCGCTATTGCGACAGGCGTCATGACCAAGAAACAGTGCGAACGAATCGCCAGACGGATGAATCAAGAACGTTTTCAGCTCCTGATCGCTACCGGTAAATTAATTGGTGAGGGTTTTGATTGGCCAGCCGTTAGCCATCTATTTTTGGCCTTTCCATTTTCTTGGAAGGGAAAGTTAATTCAATATGTGGGCCGGGTACAAAGAAATTGTGAAGGCAAAACACAAGCTGTTGTTCATGATTATTTTGACGACCAAGTACCTATGTTGAAATTAATGTACTTTAAACGGTTGCGGACTTATCGCAGTTTGGGATTAACTAAAATTGCCAGTCCGATTAAAAAGAAAACTATTAGCGAGAACCAAATGAGTTTATTTTAGTGTTTTCCTCGTTTGATCAACATAATCTTGAACTTCTTTATCCTCGGGCACATTTGTATTGACTACCAAATAGTGTTCCAATAACTGAACTTGATCAGAATTCATTTTTTGGATTAAAGTCATCACTATTTCATCGATGGAGTTCTCCATACTGATTAACAGTATAAGTCGGATGTGATCTGGATTGATTGTGATTTTTTCTATTTTTGCATCTGTTTGCGAAAATAAGGAGCTAAAAGCCTTCTTAACCTTGGTTTTGAAACTAGATTTTAATACTGGGCGTTCACTGGAAATCGCAACAAAATAGCGAAATTGTTTCTCATCCCCACCCAACCCAGTAATAATTAGGCCTCCGCTCTCTGTTGGCATTCCTGCTATTTCATCATTGCCAACTATTTTCCAGTCATCAGGCATGTCAAAAATATCATTCATGTCTGAATTATCTCACATGGGACAAATACCTTGTTTACTTTTTGTCCGTTTGTGTACGTTTATGTAAATTCCTATTCGAACGATGGGAGGACTTTCGGAAAATTGATTGGATTAATTACCTGGAATATCCAGAGTATACCCTCAAAGAAATTAACCACTTCCTAAAAGTTTAATTCAGATGATTCAAGAAAAACTGCCAAGCTGGGATTATATTTATTTGAACACCATCATGCTCTATTTGTTCGGCATGATCAAAAGTTAGAATAATTCCACTCGATAAACTGAATTTCAGACAGGCTTGCACTAATCCATTTATTTCTCGCTCTTTTGTTTTGACATCCACTACATCAGCAGCCACTTGAATCGCTGTTGTCACTTCTCCTTTTTCAATCACCACAAAGTCACATTCGCTACCATTTTGTTGATAAGCAATTT
>CAZLAJ010000110.1:0-2848 GCA_964557525.1 uncultured Gammaproteobacteria bacterium
GATACTCACCCCAAAGCGGGGCTGGGGAAAGTAGGTCGTAGCCAGGGCTTTTTTTATGGGCGTGAAGAAGGGACGGGAGTAATGGCAACCATATCAGTAAAGCTGCGGTTTGGAATAGAGAATTCAGTATCAACAACCTCTTGCCGTTTACAGTTTTTCATTAGGCTGTTTGCAACATCTGCATTAATATTCATACCTGAAATACTTAGCGCTGGAATGATGTTCGCGAAGGTATTCGCACTTACTCCTTTTAACTGAGAGAGTATTTGGAAAAGGGGCACGTATTTGGAAAGACCACACATCTTCTTACCTCCCTGTTCTCTGGAGTTCCATCTGTAAAGGCAGTCTCCGTTTACCAGTGCAGTATTAGTCTGATTAGTATCAGTAAATTCGGCCTTTACATTTTTATTCTTTATCCATACTTTGATTTGGTTTGGTGAGATGAGGGTACAGTACCACGGACCCTGCAAATCAATCTTTATCTCTTCTGCTGAGCTCTTTTGAACAACGTTATCTACAAACTCATTCTGCTGAGGTGGTTGAGTAGGCGCCTGTGCAATCTGCTGGTTTTGAGACGGATACGAGAAGTTTAGAAAACGGAAACTAACTCCCATTACAAGAAGTAGGATGGGAATGGCTATTGCTAGTCGTGAGATATTGTATGCCGCTGTATCGAGTGTGCTTTCATCCTTCATAGTTAAAATAATGTGTCAGTTTCATCTACCTCAACTTCTACTGTATCACGTATCTGCTTCGCTGTGTGAGGAATAGGGTTTTCATGGGGCAATATGTTAATTTCTTCAAGATCTGCGAGCTCTTTTCCAATTATACCTTGCAAGTCACCATACATACCATATGTGTTATCCATAACCTGTTGAATAATTTTTTCCTGTTTATTCCACTTGTTTCTAAACCAGTTTTTTTCTTTCTGAAGATCGTTTCTCATCAAGTTAAAGGCCTCAGCGATTGCCTGCACCCGATGCCTAAACTCAACACTATATACATAGGTATAGAGAATCTCTTTTTTATCGTTTCTTCCTACGAGAGAGTTTTTTACAAGCGATACTTCGATAAGCTGTCTGCGGAGGGCGTGGGCGATGCCGAGAACTGAGTGATAGTCTCCAATCCAGACCTCATCGAGGTACCCAAAGTTTTTTATAGTTGTTGGGAGTACTTGAGAAATGATGACAGCAATATCGGCTCGGATCTGTCGTTGGTCTTCTTTCAGTTTAACAACCCAGTCATTACTCCAGGCCTTCGTTCGTTTTGATTCCCAGATAATCTTGCCACATTCCCTGCCGGTGGAATTTTTTACTGTTTGTACGACATCCCCTCCCCTAGCTCCTTTTAGCACAGGAGAGATGTCGTCGTACGGAAACTGCTGTTTTAATGTTTTTTCAAGCTCAAGCTCAAGCACCTCGCCTTGGAGTTGTTGTGATCCCTGTTCTAGCTTGTTCCGGTAATCTTCTGCAAGTTTGAGTGCGTCTTGTATCCGCTTATCTTTCTCAAGAATCTGGAATCTATACTGCTCTTCGAATCGTTTTTGTTCAGCGGACCGAATCTTTTCCTGGTCCTCTAAGCGCTGTTTTTCTAGTTCAAGCTTCTGTCTCTCTTGATCTTCTTTTGTTTGTCTCAGTGTTTTGCTCAGTTCAAGTATTTGGTTGCCCAGCTCCTCATTTCTTTTTTTTAATTCTTCAGACTCATTTTGGGTGTTTTTTAGGTTGAGCTCCATCTCTCTTTTGACCTTTTCTTTAAGTGTTGTCTCAAGCTCTTTTTGCTTTTCATGTTGGTCGGCCTCAAGTTTTTTAATCTGTTCCTGCTTCCACGTCTGGGCCGCAATGTTCATTTTTTTACGTTCCTGATCTAATTGTTCTGCATACTTTTGTTCTAGCTGATGAGACAGGGCTTGAGTGAGGGGGATTTGCTGATTGCAGTGAGGACAAAGAATATGATCCTGCATAGTGTTATTGTAACAGAACAATTGTTCACCTTACACACGCATTACTTTACTAGTGAGTTGAGAAACCAGCTGATAATCGACAGAACAAAAGAGAAAAGCAGCGCGGTCAGAAATCCGTCTACCCGAAAGCCAGGAACGAGGTAGTCAACAAGAAGCACCAGGAGGGCGTTGATAACGAAAGCAAATAGGCCGAGGGTAATTATTGTTATCGGGAGAGTAAGTATGACAAGTATTGGCCTTAAGATCATATTAACGGCGCCGAGCACTATCGCTACTAACACTGCTGTGACGAAAGAATCGACTGATACTCCAGGTAGAATGGAGCCGGCGATAAATACCGCGAGAGATGAGACCAGCAATTTCATTACAATCTTCATGCTTCTATTTAACCTCAGATCATATAAAAAGTCAATTGTAGTACTTCCATGTTGCGTACTTTTCCCGCAACTGGTCTGCGGTCACTTTAATGGCTTGCAGACCGCTCGTTTTTTCGAAACCATAGTCAAGTAGTTCCGCCGCCGCAAGATCGCGTTCGAGGACGTTGCCTGTTCCAAGAACAACTACGAGCAGTTTCTTTCCATTACGCTCTGATACGACTGCGGTTGTTGTGCCCGCGCTATCAGTATTACCGATTTTAATACCTGAAACATTCGGGTAGACGCCGATAAGCCCGTTCCAGTTATTAAGGTAGTGTTCCCCATGGTTCTGATTTGCACCCAGAACATAGTGGTCTTCTTTCACAATATCTCTTATAAATGGATAGTTGGTGAGCGCATAGTAAGACAAAACTGCAATGTCTTCTGCTGAATTGTAGTTGAATGGGTCATAAACTAATTGAGGATTGGCAAAATGGTTTTGTTTTAAATGGATGTACTTTGCTATTTAGTT
>CAZLAJ010000111.1:0-2840 GCA_964557525.1 uncultured Gammaproteobacteria bacterium
CAGTGAGTTCGACCCATATTATCGGGAACCATTAAAAAAGTCTTGTCTTACGAACACTATCAAACCGCTCTATCTCCGTAATGGCAGACTTCACAGAACACACCAATCATGAATATGAAACAGATACAGATATCACCGGATAAGGCAAAGGACTACATTAATCATATTGCTCCCAGTGAAAGAACAGAGAAAATAAAGGCGATTAAACTGTTTCTTGAGTGGTGTTTAAAGACAGGTCGCATCTCTGAAGAGGAATACCTCAACCTCACTCCCCTCCTGATGGGAGTAGAGGCTAAAAAAGAACGACGGAACATATGGCAACAGGCACAAGCAAAGATATCCAACATACAGATGACTCTTTCATCACTATTCACGAAAATGACGCCCGACGATCTTCAACGCACTGTAGCTACCGCACACAGATCAGGTTTGCTAACTTACGTATCCCTTCTTTCTCTTCTCTTATTCATCGGCGCGCTCGGTGCCGGAATCTACTCCCAGTTCTTTATTAAACCATCTACCCCATTCGCATACCCAACTCTCCTGACTCCCGGCAGCAGAACGCTGTCTTTTCAAGGGAGACTCACCGATAGCCTCGGAAATCCAATAACAACGAGTACGAACGTTACATTTAAATTATATGATAACTCATCTGGAGGAACGCAGCTCTACACAACCGGCGCATGTTCTCTTACTCCAGATCAGGACGGTATCTTTAGCGCGATTATCGGCCAAAGCTGCGGCTCCGCTATCGGTAGTACCGTCTTCTCCGAGAATGCAAACGTATATCTGGAAACAACCGTCGCAGCCGAGACGCTTTCGCCACGACAACAGATCGCAAATGTAGGATATGCAATAAACGCAGAAAATCTTCAAGGGTTCCCCCCTGGTACGAACACCTCCAATATACCTTTCATCAACCGCGACGGAGACATGTACTTTCACGTCGCAAACCCCGGAATCCGATCATCCCATGCAAGTGCCAATTTTACGCTCTCCAGCGCGGTTGGAGTCGTAGTACAATCAGCTGGCACTGGAGATATTACTTTGACAGCTACCGGATCAGGAGCAATAAACCTCAAAACTGCAAACGCACTGCACACGACCACGCTTGATACCAATGGTGATCTCAAAATTGGTGGCGGGACGTTTAATAATACGTCCGGGAGTGAAGACCTCTATGTTACAGGTAATATCGAAGCGGACGGAACTATTTATGGCAACGGTTCGGGGCTCACTGGCATAACAGCTACAGGCATTGCCGCAAACACCCTCGATTTTAGTGAGTTTAAAAACAGCATGGCGCTTGATGCAAACCTCGCGCTTGCACAAAGCACATATACATGGGCACAAACATTTACCGGAACAACAGGGCCTGGACTGGCATACACAGCGTCAGGCGCTGTAACAGCAGGAAATGCAGCAGCATTTGATATCAATGCGAGTAATGCATCTACGTCGGTTCCTGCAGTAATGATCTCAAATGCAGGATCTTCTTATGGTCTTCGAATTAACGATGATGGGACAACTACCGACTCTACCCCCTTTATCGTCGATTCTGCAGGGAATGTTGGTATAGGGACTACAGCTGCAGGCGCAGCTTTAGATGTGAATGGCAACATACTCGTTCAAGGTACTGGGACTATTGATACCCGCGCTGCAGGGACCCTCACTATCGGCGGAACAACCCAGACCGGTCTCATACTTGGTAGATCAGGACAGTCATCCAGAATCGCCAATCTTACCACCGACGGACCGGTATATACCTCAGGTGCAAATGGCACTCTCAACTCTGAAGCACAACTTGCGATCGCACGTGGCGGTACAAATACAAATACAACTCCATCAAACGGACAGGTTGCATATGGAACTGGTACTGCATATGCATTCACGACCGGAGGCACGACCGGAAACTGTCTTACATACAATTCAGGTTCTGCGCCCACATGGGGAACGTGCCTTAATGGCACCATGCCCTGGTCATCCCTCACTAACCCCACCGGAGCGCTCTCTCTTTCCATGAGTACGAACGCCACCTCCTTCGCATGGGCCCAGACGACAACAAATGCCTTCACCAATACCTTTGACTCTCTCACCTCAGGGAAAGGCCTATACCTCAGCTCAACAGCAACAGGACTAACAGGGAACATGATGGAGCTTGATCTTACTGGCAGTAATTCAGGAAACACAGGAAATGTCCTGAGAGCTGCAGTATCAGGAACCTCATCTGCTGCCACCCCCCTCATGGTTACGAACCTGGGAACAGGATCCTCATTCAGAGTGAATGATGCAACAGGAGATACAGATACCACACCGTTTGTGATTGATGCGAGTGGAAATGTGGGAATTGGAACTACATCGCCTGGAGCCCCTCTAGCTATTGATGTGTCAAATACATCCAATAATTTGATGGAGGCAGCAAGAATTACGCGCAGTAACTCTTCGGGTGCAGGCGCGGCTGGCTTAGGAGTATATCAAAGCTATTACGGAGAAACGTCAAACTCATCAAACCTAGAGATGGGCCGCATAGGTTACAAATGGGACATAGCATCAAACGGTACCGCTGGAGATGACGCTAATAATAATAGTTCGCGCTTTATCGTATACAGCGAACGGGGGAAATGGGACGAGATGATGTCGCTCTTTTCTGCCTACTCGACAGGCGGAGATAGATATCTGTGCTTGAACGATGCAGACTTGGCATCGCCCGATTGTTTTGGTATGACTATTGGCAGCGCTAATGCCCTTCAACTTGCGTTTGACGGTACCAATCGCTTCACCTTTGACTATTCCAACGGATCCTACAGTATATCCAATATTGTCTCACCCGAAATAAATAC
>CAZLAJ010000112.1:0-2777 GCA_964557525.1 uncultured Gammaproteobacteria bacterium
TCATATTTTCCTTAATCTTTACAAAAAAGAGTTCGTTGGCATTCGGTTTTGACACGTCGACTAACTCCTCCTCGTTTATACTGTGTGCCATATATATTCCTACCTTTTTGTAGCACTCAGCCTGCTGTTCAGTATTTACACTTCTACATCTGAGGGAGGCATTAAATGCTGTATTGAAAATGGATTCTTTAATCTGAGAATGATGTTTCTTGGAAAACGCACTTAACTGCGAAATGATCGACTGGGGATTGGGATAAAAGAACTGATAAATGAGGATGAACCATACAATTACATACGTTATTACAAAAGCAGCAAGAGTGACTATAGCTCTACGAACAATCTGGTTTGAAACGGTTTTATCTTTAAGACTCTTATGACTATTGTTTCTTCTCATTAAAACCACCTTTCTTTACAATATAGTACGGTACGGCAAAACAGAACATAATGAGAAATACCCAGAGTATTCGCACTGCCCACGGGTTAACTTTCCAGTAATCACCAAACTCTGGTTCAACAAACGGAGGAATAAAGCTAAGCAAAGGTATGGGATCTTTACACACATATAGGGTCCCTGTAATAAGAGTAGTCCAGAACAATCCAGTAAAAATTAAGAATAATAAAGTGATGGCAAAGTAACTATAAAAAACAGAAGAGAAGATTATCTTTCTATTCATGTATATTGTACTTCAGATATCTTTTTTGACAAAAATGGGAGCGGTGGAAGGGATTTGAACCCTCAACCTTCTCCTTGGAAGGGAGACATTCTACCGTTGAACTACCACCGCATACCACCTGTATTATACATCTATTTCAACCGCTTTTCAAAAAGCTCTGCCGACTGCCCTAGCTCTTCTTTCGTATTAATGCCAATGCCCATCTCTTCATAGGCCACTTCCAATCCAACAACATTCCGTTTTTGATTCACTGCAATCTGAACCAACTCAGTAAGATAGAGCTCGCCTGAAATAGGGGAGGGGGTTAACTGCTGTATTGCATATCTGAGGAATTCGTATGAGAAAAGATAGAATCCCGCATTAATTTCTTTAATCGACTTCTCGTTTTCACTCGCGTCTTTCTCTTCAACTACGCCTCTCACCTTCCCATCACTATCGCGCAGTATCCGCCCTAAACCTAAGGGATTTTCAACTTTTGAAGTTACCATTACAATCGCCACATCCTCAGTACATGCCTGTTTCATCTGCTCAACTGTCCGCTTAGTGTAAAACATCATATGATCACCATACCCAACATACACCTGCTTCACATCTTTTCCTTCCAGATGCGGCAGAGCTATCTGAACTGCATGACCGGTGCCTTTTTGTACCTCTTGGTATGCATATGTTACGTCATAATTCTCAAGCACACGCTTAACGCTCTCGGAAAATGCACCTAACACAACAATCAAGGGAGATGTATGGGGGGTAAGCAGTTCAACGCCATACTGAATGAGAGGTTTGCCGTGCAGTGGCAGAACCACCTTGTTTACTTCCGTTGACTGCAGCCGGGTTCCTTTTCCGCCTGCGAGTATGATGCCTGCTGTCATAGAACCAAAATTATATCAGCTTCCCCTTGTAAATCTAATCCTCTTTTCACTGATTAATATTCCGGTAAACACAAGAATGCTGCCTGCAAAGAAGAAAACATCTGGATATTCCATAAGGAGAGGAATGGCTACAAGAACTGTCGCAACGGGATTGAGATATGAAAACACACCAGTTTCCTGAGCGTCAATCTTAGAAAGCGCGTAGGCCTGCAGAAAATAGGCTGCAGCAGAAGAACCAAAGACTCCATAGATAATTCCCATCCATCCCGCCTGGTTAATCTGAGCAAACTGGAACGACTGAAGCTCCCTCCACATAAATGGAGCAAAAAGCAGTGAAGAGAACAAAAAACCGAAAAAAATGACAGTATACGGAGAGATGCGATTAACCACGCGTTTAATAAAGAGAGGTCCAAGAACCGCACCCAGGGTTGCGACAATGTACAATACATTTCCCTCTAGTGAGGCAGCCGCACGGTTAGAGCTGAGAAGATAGGGGAGAAGAATGATAAATGATGCTCCGACAAGAGATATTAACATGCCTACAAGAACATGCTTTTGAGGTCGCTCTTTCAGGAAGAGTATGGAGAGAATGAATAGGAGAACGGGCCCACTTGCACCAATTACTGCTGCGTTAATACTAGGGGCCATTGTTAAACCAATAAAGAGAAATGAGATGTTAATAAAGATGTTGAAAAAGGACCCAAGCAGGAGGTATAGCCAATCGCGCATCTGTATCTTATGTATATCTTTAAAAGAAACAAATGGGAGAAAGATCATTGCAGCAAAGAAGAAACGAATATATGCAAGCGTGAAAGGAGGTATATTCGTGAATGCGTGTTTAAAAACAGGCAGGCCTGCACCCCAGATTACATTTGCGATCACAAGGGCTAAATACGGACTCATTCATTCATGATATCAAAACCATTCAAATTGATATACCGTAATAACTATCCCGGTATCATTTTTGTTGCAGTCGTTTATGCAGATAGACGATGAGCTCGCCGATGAAGCCGGTCATAATAACCTGGATTCCTGCTGTCATAAAAAAGAAGGCAAACTGAAGTCCTGGTCTCCGGTACAGAAGAACACCGTAAAAGATACGCTCAAATAGCAGTATCGCTGTTACGATACCACCGAACATAAAGAGCATCACACCAATGAGACCAAAAAAATGGAGAGGCTTCTCTGAAAACTGGTAGATAAAGTAGGCGGTAATCGTGTCTATCAACCCATA
>CAZLAJ010000113.1:0-2763 GCA_964557525.1 uncultured Gammaproteobacteria bacterium
ATTCGATCCTTGAAGGCTCTTTCGTTTTGCAGAAGTTTTATCCATTAACTCCATTGGGTTCTGTGCATATCGCAATAATCGATCCAGGTGTTGGATCTGAACGTCGGGGTATTATTATCCAAACTACACATCATTGGTTTGTTGGGCCTGATAATGGAGTTTTGTACCCAGCAGCAAAAGAGGATGGGATACAGTCGGTGTACGTAATTAGAGAAGATGCTTTTGGAGAAAACGTGTCAAACACCTTTCACGGAAGAGATGTGTTTGCGAAGGCTGCCAGTTATGTCCTTCAGGCTCAACAGTTAGATCAGTTTGCATATCAAGTTAAAACAGAATCGCTTGCAAAGTTTACCCATCCTCCCCACACCATCGCACACATTGACCCGTATGGGAATGCAAAGCTGACTCAACAACATGAGGGATTGGTGCCTGGGCAAACGGTACGAATTACTATTGATAATAGACAGATCGTATTGCCGTATGTAAAGACATTTGCAGAGGTTGAAGCTGGTTGTCCCCTACTCTATCTCGGTAGTCATGGAACGCTTGAGATTGCGGTTAATCAGGGATGTGCGCAGGAATACCTAAACTTACGTGTGGGGGACGTGGTGCAGATACAGGTGTAAATAGATGGTATGTTTGCTATAGGATGGGATATAATGCGGGTATGGCTGAGCGTGGCAACACTACTCTTCTGTTCCCAGATCTTCCCCCCTCTTGTCCTGGACCACATACAGCTAGAGAAGCACGGGAACGTGTGGGTCAAGCAATTAAAGCATATGAAAAAAGAAGAGAGACACGCGCTATTGAACCGGCTGGCGGATTTGCTCAACAACTGGTTTTGTCTGGAGTTGACGGGGTGATATCAAAAGTGAGTGTGAGTCGAGCTAGGATAAAATCTACATCAGCACGGGAATTAGGGGTTGGAGAGCTCACTGGAGCACTCGTGCAGGATGCAGAGAGCGCTGCACGGCAGGAAATACTACGAGTTGCAGGCATCTATATCCATGCTGCAATAGCTTGCATCTTGGTTCGTCTATCTCATCATCAATGTGGAGTACCAAGACTTCATTCATATCCTACTTTTGATGATAAAACCTATAATGCATGGAATAATCTTAGGAGTGCGCTCGAGCGGGGTACTCCTCTTCCATCTATTTGGTCTGATACGGGCACGAGTTTTTTATCAAACGAGTTGCAGGCTGGTGCAACGAATCCGGCTATTGTGCGCCTCGACCAAGAGATAATGCAGTATGTCAACAGGGCAATTGATAAATTTAGGGTGCTTCTTGGACCGAAAGATCATCCTGAGTCTCAACAGAATATACCAGCCGCACTGAGAGACCGGAATGTAAAAGGTTTCTATGAGCTCATCTGTCCCTCCAATGGTAGTTCCCCTATTATCGTTGAGCCCAGCTGTATGATAACGAGACGGAGTGGTAAAGAGTCTGTCCGGGTAGTAGTAAAGCCTGATGCATTGAGAATGGGACCTAATGACACTTTTATATTTAGTATTAAGACCGGAAGGGAACTTTCCGCAACATCACCGGAAGAACGAGGCGCTTACGCGCTCATAGCGGCCTCAATGCCTACTTGGATGAAGGAAAAATATAATGGACATCCCATTCTTCCTCCAATAGGGCAGGACGAGAATTACTTCAATCGTTTTTTTCAAACGGGTCTGTCAACTGCTCAAACGTGTCTTGCAGCTAAAGGCTCACGACCTATCTGGTTTGTAGAAATATATCTTAGTATGCTTAATGATCAACCTGCCCGATATTCAGTTGAGCGCTTGAACCGGTTACATACACTTGCAGCTGCTAAGCAGATAGAGGCGTATCGAAGTGGTGAGAGGAGGCCGCAACCACATGTACGAAGCGAAAGGGCAAGACGGCCTAGTATACGGTGATAGCAATAGGTATAATATACACTTATGCAAAAACTAACCAAAATCGTCGCTACGATCGGTCCGGCTACCGATTCTGAAGAGATGATAGAAAAACTTGTCTTAGCCGGAGTGAACGTGTTTCGTTTTAACTTTAAGCACGGAACAGTTGAATGGCATTCTGAGCGTATTGAACGGGTAAATAAGGTTGTCGCTCGGCTTGGTGTTCCCATTGGCACCTTAATTGATCTGCAGGGGCCAGAGATCCGGATCAATATGCCTTTTGAGAGTATTGAGGTTAAAAAAGGAGACCTGCTCATCTTTGGAGAAAAAATATTTGAAGAACATGGTGACAAAGCCCTTGGATTCTCTATCACCCATCCGGACATTATCCAGTACCTAGCCGAAGGACAGAAGATACTTGCAGATGATGGATCATTTACATTCCATGTCGTTCACAAGGGAGATGAGATATATCTCGAATCCGAGAGTGCAGGAGTGCTTAAACAGAGAAAAAATTTGAATATTCCCGGAGCTGAGTTCCCCTTTCCTCTTCTTGTAGATAGAGATTTCGATGGTCTGAAGCTTGCAGCGCGCAATGAGATTGATTTTGTTGCACTCTCATTCGTCCGCACTGCAGATGATCTGAAACTGATACGGGAAGAGATGGCAAAACATAATGTTAAGGGTAAGCTCGTTGCAAAGATTGAAAACCAGAAGGCAATTGACAATCTTGATGCAATTATTGCAGAGTCAGATGCCATTATGGTAGCACGAGGCGACATGGGTGTAGAGTTGCCCATAGAGCAGGTACCCTACTATCAGAAATTGATGATTAAAAAGTGTATTGAACGGGGGATTCCTGTTATCACTGCAAC
>CAZLAJ010000114.1:0-2739 GCA_964557525.1 uncultured Gammaproteobacteria bacterium
TGTTGAAGAAACCTGTTGGGAAACTCACTTTTTGATGCGCCCAATCATTATCATGTGCTTCAAATAGGCCGCCATTTAAGTAAGGCGTTTTATCGTCAGCATGCTCGCGATCTGAGGCCGGAGTATTGAGTGTACTGAAGAAAAGTTTTTTTAGTTTCTGATCGTAATACTCAGTACTGTCTGGACCTTCAATATCAAAGTAACCGTATTGTTCTTGAATAATACTTTTACGTCGTAAGAACCATATAAATAATATGCGGCCAAGCAAACGACTAGCGAACAGTTTTGAGTCTTCGGCACCTTTGCCATCCGCAACCAAGTGATTGAGTAGCTCGTTGAATTTCTCGGCGATACCAAGGTAAAACTTCTTATTTACCTCACTTAAGGCTAGGGCATCCCATAAAGTTTTATGAATCTGTTCTTTACTGCCTAGCTCTAGAACGCCCCGTAAGTTTTGCAGTATTTCCTGTTGTGTGTTCGACAGGTGGTCATTGAAGTCCAGAATACGCAGGTTGCCATTATTGCTGACTACCATTAGCAGAGATTTGGTATTTGCAGATAGGAAAAAATCTATGCCGACCTTGTACTGGTCGTTGCGTGTTAGATCGCTATCTTCCCAGTTAGGAGTAAGCATAACGCCCGCAGAAACTCGAGCCTTAGTTGCTGTATCGCCTAGCCAATAGAACTTTATTTGGACAGTATCTGACTCATAAAAGTTTAGCGCTACGCGTTCACCAGTAAAATACGGATGTTGAGCGAACCAGCTTTCTGCCTTGTAGTTTGGGAATTTGTTTATCGGAATATTCTCGTCAAGAGCATCTTCACCAGTTTTAAGCCCCGTTACTCGTGGATTTAATAGGGTAATTAACTCGTTAGCTGTTTCGATTGCAAGATCTAAAGACTTACGATTGTCTGGTTCATTAGTAAGTTCATTAATCTTATTTGCCAGAGTAGAAAACATCAAGCATTTCTCCTGGCGTAGTTTAAGACGCTTGTAATCTTTTCTGCGCTTACCGTTTCTTGCTCTTTGGTATCAAGCCCTGCGATCAGTCCTGTTAGCTTACTGACAGTTGATGCAGTTACAGAGCCAGATGTTTTAATATCACCGTTTATAAGCCTTACTGTAGCTTCAAATAATCGCTTCGTACGAGCATCTTTAATACCATTTTCCAATAGTGGACGTAATGCTACGTCCGGGAACATAGGCTGCACAACCGTAAGTGCATCTAGCTGGCGAGGTTTGAGCGTATATACCGAGTCTCCAGCCTCGGCACGAATCTTGGCAATTCTACCAGACCTTCGGGCAACAGTGTTGCGCTCTACGTCTATGGTATCCCGTGTACGCTCGTTGTCATCTGGGTTTGTCGCAATATTCTGCAGAGCTTCGAACTCATCAATCACTTCAGATGCATATTCGCCAGCCGTTGTTGTTGATACGAAAAATGTTTGAGTTATAGGCGTATCAGTAATTGAAGTTTTACCATCCACTCTAAGCAGACTAAGTACTTTACCGTTTTCTTGCTCGGTCGTAGATGGAAGGTAGTTCCATTTACCCTCAGAAATATTTTTGATTCTATCTATTTCTTCTTGCGTATGATCATTTAAGAACTGACGGAGCCGATAAACATGATCGTTAGTCCACGACAGTATATCTTTGTCGTCCTCTAATTCGCTTAGTGTATTCGATGCCTCTTCTTTATTACCACTATATAATTTGCGTAAATCTTCGACAAATTCTATTGGGTTAACATCATCCGCACTTAATACGCCTTGGTCAAGCCCAACTGTATTTTTAATGATGTTAATTTTTTTCTGTAAACGAGCGACAAGATTGAGATATAGCTCAATATTGTCTTCAGGTTTCATATTAGAGATAAGTACCTCGTCATATTTTGAGCCTAGTCGATTAATACGACCATTCCTTTGGATCATACGTACAGGATTCCAGTGCAGATCGTAATTCACGAGCACACCAGCATCTTGTAAGTTTTGACCCTCACTCAATATATCGGTGGCAAACAAAAAGTCTAGCTCTTTTTCATCTGATTTTAAGGTGTACTTCTTGGATTCGGGAGAGAACCTTTTAACTACGTTGTCTACGGAGTTGCTCTGACCGCTCAAAAATTCAGTTCTATCGCCAAAATCTGCTATTTGAGTAAGTTTAGGTAGGTTATCGCGTAGGTAATTTATGGTATCTGCAAAAAAGCTAAATACTAGTACTTTTTTACCGTGAGCTCCATTGGAACTGACCCGTTCTAAGTATTTGGCAAACTCTTTGAGTTTACTGTCATTTTCTGTCGAGACTAGGTCTTCGATTACATCTACTAACGCATTTGCAATAAGTTTATCGCGTGAGATATCACGCATCATAGCATCTATGTTGTACTTGGCGGGATCGGCAGCACGTTTTTCTACACCTTTGCGTTTCAGCTCTTCATTACTGTCGTCATCGGACGGGATATACGAATCATAGTCTTCGAAAGCTCGCTCAATATCTTCACCGTATTCTTGCTCAACTATCGCAATGTCACGAAATGATAAGATATAGCCTCGCTCCAACCAGACTCTGTATGATTCAAGCCGTGTTGCATAAGTTTGAATTGATTTAAGCAACGAAGCTGTTGATGACTCCAGACGTTTTAGCCATGTGACAAGAAGCATATTGTGTACTGTCAATTGGAGATTGATAATTTGCGACTCGACGCCTTTAATTCCAAGGTTTTTTATTTCTTCAGAAGT
>CAZLAJ010000115.1:0-2735 GCA_964557525.1 uncultured Gammaproteobacteria bacterium
ACCCCATCCCCCACCACCTCACACTCAAGAAGCGGATTAATGAGATGGTATCCTGTCTGTCGTTCTCCTTTCCCGCGTGCGCCGCTATGGGGAGCAAACACAAATCCAACGACCACACCCACAGTAAAAACAATGCATATAACCGCGATAAACAAAGAATAGTTTCTGATCATGATCGCAAATACAATACCCACCTAACCGGATGATACTCCCACTATTCCGATACAATGATCAGAATATCTGCTGATGGCTTCTTCTCTCCCTCCGGAAGATCTCCCACCACTCCCTTAAAATTCTCTGCAATTTGGTTTACAATTCTCTCATTTTCCCCTGATATGTCGATAACGATCGTCTTTTTATATCCATTACTCGATGCGTTTTCTTTTTTAACAACTGACAGTTGTGGAAATGCACCTTTTAACTGCTTCTCTGTCTGCGCTGCTAAACCAGACGCCCCTGACCCATTGTATATAGCAACTGTAAGTACTTTGGATGTCGGGATAAGAGAGGGCGTTGATGTTGGTGACGGATTGCGAACCGTTGTCCCATCAGTTGTACCTCTCATATTGATGGGACCATACTCAATTATTTTGTCAATCGATGGCCGGTATAGCACAGCTTTTTTTAAATGGGTATAAATGAGAACCTGATCACCATTCTCAGCTCGAGCAAAAAAAGGCTGCTTCAACTTTGATTTATCGGAAACTAGCGCCACAGTCGGCACCTCGTCTTCAGGGAGATAAATTCTGGAAGAGATCCTCGAAATGACATCTGAAGGCTTGCCTCCATCCCGCTTTGGAGATGAGAAAAGATTTTGGGTAAAAAACCCGAGAATAAAGCTCAATAGTGATGCAATAACCAAGAGAATGACCCAACGGGACAGAGATCCTTGTATAGCAATAACGCGCTTATCCACCATGCTCTCTATCCTATCTGTTTGATTTGTTGACTCAACAGAATCAACTAATTGATCCTTTCGAACAGTAGAGGGTTTTCTTTTCCGTGGCATACACCATTCTAGGAAGAAACCCTTCACCTTGTCAAGCAATCAGCCTATACTGCAAACATCTGTGCCAAGCGCGGTGTCTTCTGTTTATGGCGCAGACAGAGAGTATTTTTTGTAATAAACCAGGCAATAGACGTATTTTTGCTACTCTCGCACCAGAGACATCTTCGCCTATGAAGCACCTTATTTAAATGATAGTACGGATGATAGGAATCCATTAGTTTTCAATCACCCCCTCTCCTGTTGCAATGGGTGTTGTTAAGAAAAAGGGGGGTGAGGAAGGCTGTGGAGAAGGGGTGATTGAGAGCTCAGCCGAAAGCGAGCTCACCCTATCTCTCCAACTTGACTCAGCAGGTAGCACCTGACCCTCAGCCGTTTTACGAACCGCAATAGCAATCCAGCTGAGCTGCATAGTATCTTTTGCAGGTTTGTTAAGAGTCAATGTAAATCCTTTCTCTGTAACTTCCTTTACGACGAACTGATATGACTGAGCCATCACCGCCTCATCTGATGCAGATCTCTGATCGGTGTCGGATGGAGCAATAACAAATGATGCGCTCACGACCGGCTTCTGCTCGTACGGCTTCTCAAAGTGCACGATCGTCTCACGAGTTCCTGCTTTAATCAGCGCATATCCTGCTGTATCTGCATTAAATGTCGGCCGCCCGGTAAATTCCACATCCCCTCTAAAGAGCACCTTCCCCATAAAGCTGGCCCAGTTACCTACGATTAAGCGCGGAGTAGTGATGGTATCTATCACATTGAGAATCCCTTCTATCAGGCTACTGCCACCGACACGCAGGTCTCCAGATATTGAAGCTGTACCGGTAATGGTTAATCCATCCACTTTGCCTGAAACCATCTGGCTCACATCTGTAATAGCACTCGATGTTGCCTCTGGAGACGGGGCAAAGCGAGCAGCGACTGAAGCAACCGCAGCATCCAAAACGGTGAGCTTACCGGTGATCATCTCCAAACCCTCGATTCTGTTCGCCTTAATGGAATCAACTATGAGCGTGTTTGCAATGATGGTAGGAGCAATAATATCCTTCGTGACTGCAATTCGATCGGCAAGCAACTCAGACTTCTGCTGGGATGCTGCTCCCCGCTTTAGCATAGATAGAATCTGCCTCCCCTCATCAATACCCGATAGTTTTTCAACACCATCACTCGATGGTCCCAGAAGATCAGATACCGAACCACCAAGAATATGGGTGTTTTGTACAAAAACGATAATCTTGCCAACTCCCTCTTCGCTGTATCCTTCCATGGCCTGACCTATCACCGCTCCACCTTTCACTGCTTTCTTTGCTACACCCGGCTGTGAAGAACCTGTCAGATAATCTCCCGGATAGATCTGCCCACTCTCGGTGCTTACTTTAACCGGCACCCTACCTACCAGTGCTACCGGAACATAACGCGCCTCATTGGCTTTTTCACCTGTCTGCTGCAGTCTGAAACCCGGATTTTCAGAAACGATACCGACATACTCCATACCTTCTCCCCCTTTTCTCACATATTCAGCAGTCGTCGGATCAATTGAGACAATATCTCCCGCCTCAATTGATCCATCAAATGTTGGATAATCTTCTGCATAATCAAAAGCACCTGTAGTAGATGAGAGTGGATGTGAGAGTAAGAATGTACCCATATGATTCACATTATCCTGAGACTGGGTTCTTCCAACAAAGCTTAACTCACCATAGTTACCGCTTCCTGAATCAAACAT
>CAZLAJ010000116.1:0-2646 GCA_964557525.1 uncultured Gammaproteobacteria bacterium
GAATGATACCATATTTGTTAACAGCATACTGTCTGTTAATTTTTCTGTTGCGGGGCCAGGAGTCGAACCTGGCCTAGGAGATTATGAGCCTCCTGTGCAGCCGTACACTACCCCGCATGTGTCCATAATTATATCATACATCTCCTCGGAAATAGCCCGGTTCATTTTTGATTTATATCTATTCTCGTTCTGAAAAAAATGTACATCTGTAATCAGGAACCAAAGAAGATGTTCTGCCACTTGCTCCAGTTTGGCTGAGGGGTTGGTATGAGTATCGTTGGTGTTGGAGAGGGTGGGGGAAGAATGACATCTATCTCATCTTCTCGCAGGAGGTTGAGTTGGTTACGGATTGTTTTTTCCAGCTCCTGCGGATCGCTCTTTTTTAGTATCTCTGTTTTGAGTGTGGTGTTGCGCTTTTTTGCGTCTTCATAATCTTTCTTGTAGCTGTTGTAAAACTCAAGTTTGTTGCGGTAGTCAAGTATGCTCTTTGAGACAGAAGAGATGAGGAAGATGAAAAGGAGGACAAACATAATACGCTTAACGATCTTCATACTTGGTATAAGTATAGCAGTGGTGTTACGGTGCGATCAGTGATGCATACAGTTTTGATATGCGTTGTGGGTCTGCCTTTGATTTGAGCTCCTTTACCACAGTTCCGGTAAACGCACGAGGATTTTTTTCGTAGTCATCTTTGTGTGCAGCAATGAGTACTTGAATCTCAGCTGTCAATTGGTCATCAGACATTTCGGCAGGCAGGTATCGCTTTACGATCTCAAGCTGCCTGTTATTCTCGTTTACCAGATCAGTTCTACCTGCGTTTTGAAACATCTCAATTGAGTCCTGCAGTTCCTTTGCCTGTTTGCGAATTACCTGCAACGCTTCTTTTTCTGTCAACTCGCCACCTTTATCAATCTCTTTGTTCTTAATTTGAGCTATAATATATCGTATGGCATTGAGGGTCTGAAAGTCCTTTGACTTAATAGCTGTCGTCTGATCCTCTTGTAATTTTTGTTTAATCATTTCATAATTATACCCTATGGCGGATAAAAAGAGCGTAGACGTCGCTGATATTCTTGTAAATCTTCAAAGAACAGTCCTCTCCCATAAGCCACCAATGAATACCATGCTCGAAGAGATACGCATGATGAAGTTTAAGATTAAGCCGCTCCTTGGAGACATCTCAATGATTAACTTTAAAAACCAGCACCTTATCGAAATTATGTGGAGTCTGGGCAAGCTTGATGACTTTTTCCAACGAGAGTATGAAAAGCTGAGACCAAACCAAAGAGAGATGTTCTACAAAATATTTGAGGATCTGCATGGTAAGTTTCAAGCACAGCTGAATGCGCTTAACCTAAACAAAAATGCTGATGATAACGATGGTCCTGTTCTTGAGATGGAAATCTACAAAGACTACTCCTTACGAAAAAAAATGAACTAATATGACAAAATTTCCCGTCGTCTTGGATGTTGAGACAAAGCACACCTTTCGTGAGTTTAATGATCCACAAAAGCTTGGTATCTCGGTTGCGGTGATATATGACTATGCAGATAAAACGGTTAAATCATTTTTCGAGAAAGATTTGTCTAAGATGTTTCCCATCTTAGAAAATGCATCATATCTCATTGGATACAACATAAAGAGCTTTGATATGCAGGTTGTGCAGGGATACTATCCGGGGAAAGTAGAACATTTTTCAGTGTTTGACATGCTTGATGATATTCGGGAAAAATTGGGGAGGCGTCTTGCGTTAAATGATCTCATTCACGCAACGCTTGGTAAAAAGAAAACAGGTCACGGGTTAATGGCAATTGATTACTACAAGGAAGGGAAGTTTGCCGAGCTTGAGCAGTACTGTGGAGATGATGTGAGACTGACACAGGAGCTTTTTGAGTACGGTGTGCAGACAGGAGAGATATACTACTTTGATGAGCGGGGGAAGTCTACGGTGAAGGTTGATTGGAGGAAGTATAAAGAAGAGGATGGAGTGTCAAACGATATGCCGCTTACTTTGCCTTTTTAGTCTGTTTTACTTTCACTACTTTTATATCTGCGTCTTTCAATAGTTGTATGCCTACATGATCGGTGTATGTTTCATCACAGTGCACGGCGACTATTCCAGCATTAATGATCATCTTCGCGCAGGTATTGCATGACTCAACGGTAGTGTAGAGCGTTGCACCTTTTGTTGACACGCCCTGGTAAGCAGCCTGCAGGATTGCGTTTTGTTCAGCATGTATACAGATACATAAATGCTTCCCCTCTCCCGACTTAATTCTATTTGTATGCCTGTCCATGCATCGTTTACAGCCTCCCTCATAACAGTTTTTCACTCCGTGGGGTGTACCGTTATAGCCGGTTGCGATAATGCGGTTGTCTTTTACAAGCACAGCTCCTACCTTAGGTTCACGTATGCAGTTACAGCGTTTTTTTGCAAGGTGTGCAATCTGCATAAAATACTCATGCCAGGTGGGACGCTTAAACTCTTCCATACCTTCATTATACTCTCTTCCCCCTCCATTCCATATTTATTTTCTCTCTCCTACATGGTAAGATATATGATGTTGACAATCCCCTGTAGCTCAACGGTAGAGCAAGAAGCTGTTAACTTCGAGGTTAGAGGTTCGAATCCTCTCGGGGGAGCC
>CAZLAJ010000117.1:0-2643 GCA_964557525.1 uncultured Gammaproteobacteria bacterium
TATTTTGAAACCTTCATGCATCGAAGATGTGGAGAGGTGATTACTTCATTAGTAGTACTTGGAGCTATTGTTGCATCAGCCCTTGGAATATATCTTGGAGCAAATGTTCCATCCCGACAGATACTTACCCAAGCGAGAGCAGCCATTACCTATCCGTATGTTGATACTGCAGAAATTACCTCTGCTTCCCCATCGAGTATTTCATATACTATTCACTTTTGTGTACCGCCGCTTGATTTTTCAAACGGCGATCAACGCGTACAGCACTACCTGGAAGGTGATTCGGTAGTCACAAGCAACAACAAAGGGGATGTTATGAATAAGCCGGGGTATGAGAGAAGTGCAGAGCAGTATTGTAATACGTTTACTGGTTCAGCGAATGCAGTTAATTTAACACAAGATCTGTTATGCGGTGCAGTGCCGCCTAAAGTAACAGCTGTACTGTGGTTTAAGGGTGTTCGCTACTCTAAGCTGATTCCTTTGAAGATGTCACCTGAAGCCTGTAAAACTACACCAACTCCGGATGCAAGTAAGCCAACAGCATCACCCACTCCGACCCGATCTGTATTCTGCGAGAATAGAGAGTATAACGAGGGTGATGAGAATGGAGCAAAAGCAACAGTGTCTGAAGGAATTACCTCAAGAGACCTGAATGTACCCGGTGAGGTGGAGTGGGAATATAATAATGAGAGGCAGGTAGAACATGATAAATGCGTGCCGGCAGTTGGAGGAGCAGGAGACTCAATAACGGAGTATTACTGTGGCCAAAACGGGAGAGCTTGGACAACACGACTATGTGCAACAAGCTCCGATCCAAACTCAACACGATGTATCACGACAAAGAATGGAAGAGGATACTGTGCTGGCGCAGTAATGACTGTGACTCCTACTCCTTCCCCCACCTTACTGCCACCCACCCCGACCACAACCACCCCAACTCCTGTCTCAGGCGGAGGCGGTGCGCCAGTTCCAAATAGCGCTCCTGAAACGCCGGTAGGTTTGGCGCCAACCGATAATGCAACTGATGTTGCAACGGATGGAGTTATATTGCAAATGTCTGCCAAAGATGTTGATGCAGATGCAGTATGGTATGCTGTATCTCTTTGTACGGGTGGATTTGACGCCGCAACCTCTGCCTGTGTTGGCACGATGCAGGACATTGCACAGGATATTGCAGATCCAACAAAAAACGGTTGGAGCTGTGATGAGGTAAAGGAAGTGTCAGCAACAGAGAAAGGTTGTGCAAGTGATAATACGGGAACGAAAAAGGCGAAAGTTACCCTTCCCACATTACAGGCGGGAACAAAATATCAGTGGAGAGTATCGGTAAAAGATAAAACACACGAGTATGTGGACTCTGCAAGAACGTATACATTTACAACAAGGGGAAGTGATACCGGCGGCACACCGGGTACCCCGGCTTCACCAAGTCCAACGGTAATTCCACCTCCAACCAATCTGCAGCATGCATGCAATTCAATAGGTGGGGTAACTTTGTCATGGACCCCTCCTGCCCAGGCTGCTGCGGTGCAGACGTATAAGTTGACGGTTGATGAGGAGCCATATTTATCAACAGGTGCAATGACCTGTGTGGCATCAGTCCCAACCACCCCAGGAGATTTCTGTATTGCAGATACAAGAGAAGGAACAACAGTAAAGACCAGTATTACGGTAAAGAACAATGTAGACAAAAATTATAAATGGTGGGTTGAATCCATCGGCGCTAACAATACAAAGAGCGCTCCAATTTACGGCTCTGATTTTAAGTGTGCAACGACTGGTCAAACATACACAGTTACAGGAAGTGTGGATGTGCTTAGTTATGTAAATGACGGGAATCATAATTTTTTAATTGAACTTTGTGATGTGGGTGGACCGAATAATAATCAGCTTATAAACTGTGGAGGTGCAAGTCGTTCATTTATTGCAAAGCAAGAAAAGGTTCCTTATTCATTTTCTGGTGTTGCAAGTGGCCAGAAAGTAGTACGCCTTGATCCCTACTATTACAATAATGCAGGGGGAAAGATAGGAGTGCAGCATGGCAAGAAATTTACCGCAACATACACAAATGCTACGCAGGTTGGAAGCGCGTACAGTAGTTATATTATTCCGTATGTTGATAAAGACTTAACACAAGTTAATTTCAAAATAGAACAGATGCCTGCAAGTGAGGGTCATGTTAACTATCCTGAATTTCCAAGTGGAGGAGACGGGATCGTAGGAAAGATAGCGTATTCATTTACTGAGACTGCACTTGTTGGCAATGTATCTATGGAAGTTCTTCTATGGAAGAAAAATGCATCAGGTAGATTTGATATTGTTGACAGACGGACAATACCAAAAAGAATAGTCGCGCAAAGCAATGAGGTAGCCTACAGTTTCGGTCCGTATGAAAAAGGCGAGTATACGGTCAGCGTCAATACTCTTATCGAAGCTGGGAGGGGTAATATTATCCAAACCGAGCCGGTAATCACCGCTGTATCCTGCCGTGATAAAACCGACAATGTGCTTTCGAGGACCAACATGGGAGAGTATGAATACTGTCTTGCACCTGAAGGAAAAAGCGCCAAATTTTATTATCAGATTGAGCGTATTGACAAATCATCCGGAGGTGCCACCTTCGCGGGACTCTACAGCACGGTT
>CAZLAJ010000118.1:0-2572 GCA_964557525.1 uncultured Gammaproteobacteria bacterium
CGATTCTGTCTGGTCACCCGACATGAAAACCTATGTGGATTTTAAAGAAGAAACTCATACATTCTTTTAAGAAACCCTCTGTACTACAACTGCGGTAATATAACCTAATCCCTCCCTAAGAGATACCACTTGGATACTCATGATTAAAAGAGGGTATAATACATATATGAATACGCAGCTATATCATCAACTTCTTTCAGAATTTGTGAGCTTTAAAAGCATTTCTACTGATCCGGCATATAAAGGTGAGATACAAAAAACGGTAGATTGGCTTCAGAAACAGTTTTCTCGGAATGGATTTACCGTCCAGATTCTTCAGGGCAAAACAACCAACCCAGTAGTCGTAGCAAAATTCACAGCAGATCCATCATTTAAGACAGTGCTTGTGTATGGCCACTATGACGTCCAGCCTGCAGAAAGAGAGGATGGCTGGAGCACGGAACCATACGAGCTGACAGAAAAAGATGGCAGATATATTGCTCGGGGAGTAGTTGATAACAAAGGACAGATACTCATCCATATGGTTACGGTCTTTGAGCTCATAAAGTCAAAACAACTCAAGTACAACGTTACGTTCTTAATTGAAGGTAATGAAGAAACATCAAATCCTGATCTGCCACAATTACTCAAAGAACACCTTGAACTGTTTACAGCCAATCATGTCCTCATCTCAGACGGGGAGCTTGTCGACGGCATGCCAGCTATCGAAGCCTCTCTACGCGGGGGATTTAACCTTACTTTAAAATACACAACGGCTAAAAATAATGTACATTCAGGTATATATGGAGGGGCCATTCCGAATGCAGCATATGAACTGTCTCGTTTTCTTGGCACACTCATGGATGATGATAACATAGTACAGGTAGAGCGATTTTATGATGAAAATGATGAGATTACGCAAGAACATCTCGAGTACACAAACCGCATAGAGCATACCTCAGCAAAACTGCTAGAAAATGCTGGAATTAAAACCCTCAAAACTGAACCAGGACACACCTTCTACTCACAGACGGGTTTGAGACCCACGCTTCAGATTACCGGAATAAAAGCGGGGTATATAGGTGAAGGGTATGCGAACATCGTACCAGCAACTGCAGAGGTGAAGATAAACTTTAGAATAGTCGCATCTCAAATTCCACAAAAAGTAGCGGAACACTTCATTGCGTATGTTGAAAAACACACACCTGAATATGTCGGGGTTAAGATAAAGACGGATGGAATGCATAATCCCGTAAAAGTAAACATCGATTCAGCGTTCTCAAAACAGGTGCAAAGTTACCTCAAAAAAGCGTATAAAACAGATCCGGTGATCAAGTATGTGGGTGGAGCGATACCCTTCGTGTCCGACATGAAAGAACTGTTTGGGATAGAGGCAACTCTTATCCCTCTCTCAAATGATGACTGCAACATGCATGGAGCTGATGAAAACTTTTCAATTGAACTCATCAAAAAAGGCTTGTCGTTTTCACATCTGTTTTTTACTCAGGCAAAATGAAGATTAGTATTGCATAGTAAAACGAACTGTGATATAAATATCACTTAACATGACAGTTACCGTTAATTCACTTATTCTCATCCTTATTACTCGCCTGAGGGCGGGAAGGTTGTGATGTGAGTTAACACAAGTTACAATCCACCCGCCAAACCGGCGGGTTTTTTCATTTTATGGAACCAATTCAACGAAAGCCACCCGGCACAAATACTTTCCGTATCCCGACTGCAGACGATGTTGCTGCAAGACATCCGGCTCATCATCCAGATGCAAGAACAGTTGCCGTATTAGAGCAAAACGTTGCCGATCTATTACCGGCATTAAATAAGGAACAGAGAAGGCAGGTAGTAGAACATTACTATGCCCGTGCGATACATCAACTATTAGTATCTCCACCGGGGAGTATTGTCGCGATTCCAACCGACAAATATAATCCTGAGTTGACCCATTTAGTGGCATACATCGCCAAAAAGACGGGAGTACAGGCAATAATAGCAGCTGATAGACAACCTGAAGAACATTCTGATCAGCTTCAAGAACCTGACAAAAAAAACACACGCAGTATGAGAACTACTGTAACAGGAATGCTTGATCGAATACGCAGACGTACCGCAAAAGACGAAATTGCAATGGCAAACACAAATCCCCATGGATTATCAGAACGACAACGACAGGACTTAATCTCCGATATGCGAACCGCTGGTATATACAATGCCAACCCTCGAACAACCGCTTTCGCACCGAATGTAGAAATCGTACGTATGCCATACTACACCGGCACAATACAAAACGAGCAGTTTGTGGTTGGACCGGTCCCAAAACACGCAGAAAGGTTAAAAAATAAAAGAACATTTCACGAACTTCTCAATGAACACAGAGATGTGCTGCAACAGACAGCAACTAATAATGGAATAGAAGGATCGGTAGTTCTTCCGTATAAAATATCCACGGGAGTAAACAGTACTATGGATACCGTTATTCAACGTCTGCAAGAAACACGCACGATGCAACAAATAGCTCTCCAGTCGCTCTTAGATGGAGACACCAACGTCTCCAAAGAGAGACAGACTGATCTAATCG
>CAZLAJ010000119.1:0-2539 GCA_964557525.1 uncultured Gammaproteobacteria bacterium
ACAAAGTAGAGCCATTGGGTAAAGATGAGCAGAAGGAAGAAGTAATGTGTGTAGAGACCGATAATCGTGGCAATAACGTAGGGGATTTTTGAGTGTCTCAGGTTTGAGGTATGTAATCTTACAAACGTGAGACTGCTTACTGTTGAGATGAGAGTAAAGAGCGCATAGTTCCTTCCTTCGGCGCTATACCAAAGGATAAACGGAGAAAGAACAAACAGGCAGACAGCGGTAATGGCCACCTCTTCTGTACTTGAGTCGCGTACGAAAAGGTAGTAGATAGGGATGGTAATGAGAAAAAAGAGAAATGAAAAAAGCCGAACAATTACGATAGAGCTGCCGAAGATCTGAACCCAGTAGTGTAGGATGAGGATGTACAGGGGGACGTGCACATCCTCAGCAGAGAGTGCGAGTATTGAGGGCACCGATTTGGTGGTAAACCAGATTGACTGTGCCTCATCCAGACGAATTGACTGGGTAAAGATGAGAGAGAGACTGATAAAGAGCGCGGTGATTATGACGATTCCTCCAATAATACGTGAGGGTGTAAGAATCCCTTTTTGGAGTGGAAACAAACCATGGTTATGAGGATTCTCGGCCATAGGATATGAAAGGAATTTGTGGGAACCAACCTGTCAGTTTAACTAGAACCGGTTTCCAGTCGTAAGAAGCTTGAATGAAAGGAATAAACATGATACAGGGGAGAACTGCCCATGCGATGTTGGTTGCTAGGGATGGATTCATCCCTTCGCGGGTATACGCCACGATAATTCCAATCGCAGTTAATGCGATGTATGCAATGTGTGGAGCTACGAGCCTCAGGAAGTTGCCACTCTGCGCCTGTTTTGGAGTCACCGAGAATCCCACTTTTTCCTTTAATAGAACCGATTTGATTGCGCTCAGCTGGAGGGTAAAGCTGGCTTGAGAAAAGGATATAGCTCGGAATGTGAGTTGTTGTTTTGAGACAATGAATAGTGTGTATAGATTCAGAAGCATAAACGGCAGAAAGAAGAATGCAAACGATGTGGTTGTGGCTGCTACTGGCTTTATGCCCGTGTAGAGAAAGATAAGAGGCATGATAATATCTATGACAAAGATGACACCGTTTGTATAGTAGAGTGCGGAGGAGAGGTATTCAAGTTTTTGTGAGACGGTGAGGTTTTTTTTGAAAAGAGGGTTTTCGCTAAACAATACTTCGAGTGATCCCCGGGCCCACCTAAACTGCTGTTTATAGTACGAAAGAAAATCTTGAGGAGCCATTCCTTCTGCCAGTACATCGGGGATATAGTGGGATTTCCAGCCAAGCTGATGAATCGAAAGGGAGGTGAGGAAGTCCTCAGCAATATTATCTTCCCGCATCCCGCCTGCTTCAAGAAGCGCACTGCGCCGCAGCACGACATTCGTTCCACAGATGAAGGCGCTGTTTTGGGTATCTTTCCCGCGCATAATAGGGCCGAAGAAAAATTCTTGTTGTTCCCATGCTCCGTGAGTGACAATGTTTTCAGAATAGTTGCGGTAGTACTGTGGCGTTTGGACAAATCCAACTCTCTCATCTGCAAAATGGGGCATAACAGTAGAGAGAAAGTCTCGGTGGGGAACCATATCTGCATCAAAGATGAGAATGTATTCACCCTTCGTCTGTTCCAAAGCGCGGTTAATATTTCCTGCCTTTGTGCCACCCGGTTGTTTGCGGGTGAGACAGGTGATGTGAAGTTCCTCTGCAAGTTCTTCCATCTCTTTCCAGTTGTTTTTATTGGCAACGAAACCGTCATTAAGGATAAATATGCGATGGTTGGTGTAATCCATATTGAGCGCGGCTTGAGCAGTCTCCCTCACAATGTTTTTAGGTTCACCGCAGACAGTGATATATACATCTACTGATGGGTGATGAGTGGGGAGTTGGGATGGCTGTGTTCTTCTCCGCGGCCAGATGGTATGCCAAAACAGGAGAGACATTCCGACATGGTATATCTCTCCGAGAAAGAGAAGAGCATAAAGAGGAAGGTTGGCTATCTGATGGGGATTAAGCCACCAGCTCAGGTAGAGGAGCGACATCGCTATATTCGTAATCAACAGACTTCTTCCCACCCGTGCGGTATGTATGGTTGGTTGGCTGTGTTTCATTTTTGGGTGAACGGTTGTAAATAGTTTTGGTAAAGAGCAGCTCCAAACCATAACCAGTTCTGTTCGTAATAGGGCAGGTCTTTATTGAACGTGTTTTCTGAAGTTGAGTAGAGTCTCAGAATTTTATCCTGATATGGTCTGTCTGCTGCGCTTTTATCAGTGACGATATAGTAGCCAAGCAGAGTTGCATAGAGACTGGGACTTTCGTAAGATGCGACGACCTTGCCGTCATGAGTAAAGTCTGCAGCGAGTTTATTGTCTTGTTTTAACGTATCACGCAGCGAGGAGAAATGATTTGCGAGATACTGTTTTGCTTGTTCATCTTTATTCCATTGATAGTCAAGTGCGACTCTCCAGGGCACACGTATCGCATCCCACGAGTAGTTTGTATTAAGATTAGACTCTCTCAGAGCCTCAA
>CAZLAJ010000120.1:0-2498 GCA_964557525.1 uncultured Gammaproteobacteria bacterium
AGTATGCCGCCGTCAAAGTAATACGCGCATTTTTCATTTGTTTTTTCATTAACGATTTTTATGAATACTTTGGGGATGAGGTAAGAGCGTTCTTTCGCCTGTTTTTTGAACGAGTTAAAGTTGATCTCGATGGTTTCGGTGAAGATCTCACGATCAGGAATGAAGGAGACTGCAGTGCCTTGTTCATATGGGAAGTTTAAGATAGATTCGGCAACCTTTTTTACGTTATATTGGGGAATCCCCCGCTTGTATTCCTGCCTGTAGAGCTGACCATCCCGTTTCACTTCTACAATGACATGTTCTGAGAGTGCGTTTACAACCGACGCTCCAACTCCGTGCAGTCCTCCTGAGATTTTGTATGCTCCCTGTTCGAACTTTCCTCCGGCATGAAGTTTGGTCATCACAACCTCAAGCGCCGATAGTCCTGTCTTAGGTTCTTTATCAACTGGAATTCCTCGTCCGTCATCAAACACCGTCATGTAGTTGTCAGATTGAATGCGTACTAGGATGTTTTTTGAGAAACCAGCAAGCGCTTCGTCGTATGAGTTGTCGACGATCTCAACAAGACAGTGATTGACTCCTAACTGTGATGTAGTTCCAATATACATTCCTGGTCTTTTGCGTACGGGTTCGAGTCCTTCGAGTACTTGTATCGATTGTCCGGAATAATCGTTTTTATCTGGCATAGCATCACATTTTAACAGTTTTTAACCGTTCCTGCAATAGAGTAAAAACAACAAATGAAGGTGTTGTTTATCCCGCGTTCCACATGCCGCTAGTTTTCATATAGGCGATTGCCCATAAGGCTAAACCCGCTGCATCGCATTCGTTGAATCCTTCAGAGTTACGGATGACATCTGCAGCTTCATCTACACTCATTCTTGGTCCAATTACTCCTGTTTTATATGTGAAACTACGTCCAATATACTTAGTTCCAGTAGGTTCTTTGAAACCAATAACACCACATGGCGGTTTTTCGATCCATACCTTAGCAGCGCAGGCTGGGCAAAATGTCTCTTCATATCTAATAGCCATATTGGTTGTTTTAGATGAATGATATAAATACAAAAGAGGGGGGTTTAGTTCCCCCCTCTCTGTGTAAAAGTCAAAGTTATTTCAACTCTACCTTTGCGCCTGCTGCCTCAAGTTTCTTCTTTGCTTCTTCTGCCTCTTCTTTCTTAACACCGGTAAGGAGAGTCTGTGGTGCTGACTCTACCATCTTCTTTGCTTCCATAAGTCCTAACTCTTGTTTGATTTCTCGAACAGCTTTAATAACGCCGAGCTTGTTGTCGCCTGCTGCTGCGATTACAACATCAAATGATGTTTTCTCTTCAGCTGGAGCGGCATCTGTAGCTGCGCCTGCAGCTGGTGCTGCTGCGACTGCCATTGGAGCTGCGGTGACACCGAACTTGTCCTCGAGATATTTTGCGAGGTCTGCAAGCTCTACGACATTAAGCTCCTCAATCTGTGTTGCTATTTTTTGAAGTTTTTCTGATAAATCTGCCATTTAGTATCACACTCCTTCCGTTTAATAATCTGTTAACTGGATTTCTTCGCTGCTTCTGACAGCACGTAAACCATTTTCTGCATATTGAATTTCATGTTGTATACAATTGAGTACATCGGGCTCTTCATGCCACCGATGACCTTTGCAATAAGCTGATCCTTAGCGGGCAGTTCAGCTATTTTATTCATATCCTCGGCTTTATATGCCGTTCCATCAAGAAGACCACCTTTAAAGGTAAGCGTGGTGTCTTTCTTCGCGTAAGTGAAGAAAGACTTTACGGCACTACTCCAATCTGCCGGAAACCGTACGATACCGGTGTTTTCTTTAACCGATCCGACGACGGAATCGAATGTTGAGGCAGCTGGTACATCAGAAGAAAGTTTATGAAGTGCTTTTTCAAAAAGACTATTTTTGATGACTTTCAGTTTTGCGCTGTTTTTCTTTAGTTCCTTGCGCAAGCCTTCAAGCGATGTATGGGTAGTCCGATCAAACTTAATGAGAGCAAAATTTGGTGTTTCTTTGAGTTCGTTGAGAAGCTCAGTGAGTTGTCCCTGTTTTTTTGTGGATGGCATAGTGTTTCACTCGTCCGGGAAATGGTAATTTTATTCCACCTTTCGATGGAAACCTGGAGTCTTTGTGATGTCTCATTATACCAGAGCTGCCTTTTGCAGTAAAGGGTATATGAGGGTATTACATCTGTCCCAAAAGCTCTCGAAGAGATTTGGGCTGATTTGCATCTGACTGCTTTTTTGTTTTTTTGTTCTTGCTGCTTGACTGGTAGACCTTTGCCTGTTCCATCTTCTTTTTGAATGTCTCAACTCTTCCTCTAGTATCAAGTAGTTTCTGTTCACCGGTATAGAAGGGATGGCATTTGTAGCACACCTCTACAGAGATCTGAGGCACAGTAGAGCCGGTGGTAAATGTGTTACCACATGAGCAGACTACCTTTGTATCAGAATAGTACTGTGGATGAATGGATGCCTTCATAAGA
>CAZLAJ010000121.1:0-2420 GCA_964557525.1 uncultured Gammaproteobacteria bacterium
CCTACCAGTATATTATCACAAAGCTCTGACTGTCAATGTTTGGAGATGACTTCTAAACGGCTACACGAGTGGGACCACGACAAGTGGGACTACGCGGACAGCCGCCCCTTGCTTGAGACATTCGGCTTCCGCGTCCTTCGGGACGCGGATATCCTCTGCTACGAGGTCCAACCCCCCGCGGGGTGGACCAAGGCAGGGAACTACTCGTGGATCTACGTCACAGACGACAAAGGCCGCTGTCGATTCGACTATGTCATCGACCGGCCTGAAGGAGTGGCGTTCGTCCACCCACGCGGTTAGAAGCCGCACCAGGCCTGGCATCCTAACGGACGCCGGGCCATCACCCAAGACGACAACAAGTTTGTCTTCTGGGGTGATACTCCCCTTTTTCCTCTTCTTTGTGCCTCAATCATCGGCAGCTCGCTTTCTTCTCTTGCCTCACATAGCTCTCAACGATACATATCTCAGAAACATCTGTTTATATGTTGTCTTCTTTTAGATATGAAGTGTTTGATACAATATATGAGCAATGATCGAATATCTTCCCAAACTAAAATACATACCATATAAGGGGAAAAATAGGATAATTATTCTCATCCCGCTTGTTCTCTTTATTGCCCTCATCGGTATCTATTTCGCCGTGTTCTACAAGCTTCCCTCTCCAACCAGTCTGCGTGACTACAAAGTCATCCCGCTCTCTACCCACATCTATGATCGGAAAGGTAGACTTCTGTATGAAGTATATGGTGACCAGAACAGAACCCCGGTGCAGCTTGAGACACTTCCAAAGTATGTCTACCAGGCAACTATCGCAATTGAAGATAAGGATTTTTACCGTCATGGGGGAGTTTCAATAGTGGGCGGAATACTACGCGCTGCAAAAGATACCTTGTTTGGAAAAGGCGGTCTTCAGGGTGGGTCCACTCTCACACAGCAGCTCGTGAAATCTGCTCTCCTTTCACCAGAACGCACAATTCAGCGAAAGGTACGGGAGATGGTGCTTGCGATATGGACAGAACAGATCTTTTCGAAGAATCAGATTCTTGAGATGTACCTCAATCAAGTTCCCTACGGTGGATCAGCATACGGAATTGAGGAAGCATCAAAGATATATTTTGGCAAAAGCGCCAAAAACCTGACTGTTGCTGAGGCGGCGCTCCTTGCCGGCCTCCCACAAGCTCCATCGCTGTACTCCCCATACAGTAATCCTGATCTAGCGATAAAGAGGAGGAATCAGGTTATTAAACGGATGTATGAAGATAAATATATAGATAGTAAAACGAGAGATAAGGCATTAAACACACAGCTATCAATAGTGCCCCTTAAAACAAAGATTAATGCACCGCACTTTGTATTCTTTGTAAAGAATGAGTTGGAGCAGATGTATGGGACAAGGGAGGTTGAAGAGGGCGGACTGAGAGTTACGACCACACTGGACCTTGACCTACAGAAAGAAGCCGAAAAAGCAGTAAAGGAAGAACTTGATGACGTAAAGTACCTCAACATCTCAAACGGTGCGGTGCTTGTCACGAGACCTCCAACGGGTGAGATACTCTCCATGGTTGGGTCCTACGACTACTTCGCATCCCCATCTGGATCATTTAATGTAACAACCGCAATGAGGCAGCCGGGAAGCTCAATAAAGCCGATTAACTATGCAGTCGGCATTGACCGGAAGATTGTCACTGCAGCAACTATATTTCTTGATGTGCCAACCTGCTTCAATACCGCGGGCACTATCCCCTACTGTCCAAAAAACTATGACGGCAAGTTCCATGGGCTCGTTCCACTGCGAGCTGCGCTTGCCAATTCGTACAATATACCAGCGGTCAAAATGCTTGCTATGAACTCGGTGCAGGACTTTGTCGCCTCAACTTCCGCCTTCATGATCACCAGCTTTAAAGATCCTTCTCGATACGGCCTCGCCCTCACACTCGGGGGAGGTGAGGTGAGGATGTACGAAATGGCAGAAGCATTCTCTTCGTTTGCAAACGCAGGCAAACCAAAGAAAGTGCAGTCCATCTTAGAGGTGAAAGATAAGAGTGGAAAGATACTCTATGCCTATAACGATCCAAACTACATAAAAGATGTTACAAAACCAATGCGTTACCCCAACACACTTGCGATAAACGCAAAACCCGCAATCTCGGCAGACACCGCATACATTATCTCCAATATCCTCATGGATAATGGTGCGCGCACCGCAGCCTTCGGACCAAACTCAGAGCTGGTTGTGAGAAACAAAACGGTGTCGGTAAAGACCGGCACAACAGATGACTATAAAGATAACTGGACCATCGGCTATATTCCAAACTTTCTTGTTGCGACCTGGGTAGGTAATAATGATGGAACTCCAATGAACCCCAATTTAGTATCAGGTATTACCGGTGCCGCCCCTATCTGGAACCGTGTAATGAGCT
>CAZLAJ010000122.1:0-2390 GCA_964557525.1 uncultured Gammaproteobacteria bacterium
CAAGCGGCACGTACTCTCACTGTTCCCTGCTATGTTGTTGACACACACAACATTGTTCCAGTTTGGATTGCATCGCCAAAACAGGAATGGTCGGCATTCACCTTTAGAAAAAAGGTTACACCGCTTTTATCAACATATCTTACAGCAACACCACCTCTTACTGCCCATCCGTACCATCTTCGCCTTCCGCAGGTAGACTGGAAAGTAATCTTCACACATATCAATACCCCCCACAACCATGTGTATTTGAAGTCTGTTACAGCAGGCAGAGTCGAAGCCCTCAGAAAACTCAATGTATTTTTGCAGAGTATTGAGAAATATGAGACACATCGTAACAACCCAACGCAGAATGCCCAATCAAACCTCAGCCCATACCTCCATTTCGGACAGATCTCATCGCAGGAAATAGCCATAACAGTTCAAGATTATCTTACAGAACGCAGTCAGCATCACGCACACATACAACCATCTGCAGATGCCTTTCTCGAAGAGCTTATCATACGAAAAGAGCTTGCAGATAACTACTGCTACTACAACCCCCGATACGATTCGCATGAAGGGATGCCGGAATGGGCCCAAAAAACACTCAAAAAACATGCATCCGACCCTCGACCTCATCTCTATTCCTTCGAGGAGCTTGAATTAGGCGAAACAAATGACGATGTATGGAATGCAGCACAACAGGAGCTTCTCTATACAGGAAAGATGCACGGATACATGCGCATGTACTGGGCAAAAAAACTGCTTGAATGGACTCCGGATGCTCGTACAGCCATATCGTGTGCAGCAACTCTTAATGATAGATACAGCTTGGACGGATACGATCCGAACGGCTACACAGGCATACTCTGGAGTATTGGTGGACTACACGATCGGCCCTGGCCAGAAAGAAGTATCTATGGAACGGTGCGCACAATGACACAGAATGGGTTGAGACGAAAATTCCCGGTCGATTTATACATCAACTCTCACCTTAAGAAGAAGGTTTGAATGCAGGAGTGGGTGTCTGTATCATTCGCTTGATCTCGTTCGATTGCTCGTTACGTCTCATCTCCGTCACCACAAGACCAACAAAGATGAGGACAGCCATGAGTATAAGCATAATGATCGTGTTCTGTTTCATGTTAGCACTATATTGTATCATGTGCACTTGCCCTCTTTACGCTCTTCTTACCTTGTTCTTATAGCAGTTTCACTCTCAGGAAGTAAAGTTGTATATGTCCCAACTTAGAAAGGGCTGGTTATTAATTACCAAACGAAAGGGGGTGAATAAAGAGCAATGTTAGTAGATATTCTTGTCTGGTTAATAATAGGTTTGGTTGCTGGGTGGCTGGCATCAATCGTCATGGGCACCAATGCAGAACAAGGTCCGTTGACAGATATCATCTTAGGTATTCTAGGGGCATTTGTTGGTGGATTTGTAATGAATCTTTTTGGTCAGGGCGGTGTAAGCGGACTCAATCTGTGGAGTTTTGCAGTCGCAACCGTCGGAGCCATAGTCTTGATTTGGATTGGCCGACTGTTTAGACGATCAAATGTCTAAAAACATCCGAGCTTCCACGTAACACTACCCTGAACTTTTGGTTCAGGGTAAGAATGGCCGCGTCTGCAGATGCCGCGGCCATTTTTTATTGTCAATAAATTTCACATTTACCCGCACCTACATAAAAGTAAAGAGCGCATAGTGAGATTACATATTCTTTAACAGATTGTGGGGATGGTGTTTATGCGAAGATATCGGTCTCTGTTGTGTCCATATGCCTCTGTGCGTATCCCATTGCCCCGCATATCAACAGTAGCAGCAAACGCTTATATCGTGAGAATTAATCTAAGCTAAAGATGAATCAGATATTCATATCATCTGTATTCTTTTTATCTGGTATTCCGTATCCGAATGTATTGGGAGTATTTTCAAGACCTATATCCTCACCCACGAATCTCAATCGATATTCGCCCTTCGTTGTCTCCTCTGCAGTCTTGATGACTCGACAATGAGGAGTACCAAAATCATTCTTGAGGTGTAGTTTTTTCATGTGTATGAGTAATTCGTAACATCATTATGGTAACCCTGTCGGGTTAACTGTGGTTAATAGTGTAGTAAGAAATCAGTAAGGTGCGATATAATGGACTATTATGAAACTTCTTAAGAACCTTACCCGTTTTACCATGGATACGATGGAAGAGGTCGCGTTCATCGGATCAATTTTTATCGTCACCTACCTCTTTCTTTTTAGACCAACCGCAGTAAAAGGAGCTTCCATGGAGTCGACGCTCCACAATAACGACCGACTCATCTTGAGTTCTTTAACCTACAAATTTAGAGGGGTGGAGAGAGGAGATATCGTTGCCTTTCATTCACCAGTTAATCCAAGTATAGATCTGATTAAACG
>CAZLAJ010000123.1:0-2375 GCA_964557525.1 uncultured Gammaproteobacteria bacterium
GGCAACGCCTTCTTAGGTCCGATTGTTTTCATTTCTCTCTTCACTTTCTCTGCCGCTATGGCTGGATATATAGTACTCTATCAGCCGTTTGTTATGTACTTCGATGGGAAGAAAAAAGAGGCGCTTGATCTTTTTTTGAAAACACTTCTTTTCTTTGGTGGATTTACTTTCCTAATGCTCGCTCTGCTGTTTAGTGGAGTGATAAAAAGTAAGTGATGAGTTTTTAGAGTATAATCCAAAGTAAGATGATCCCTGCAGTGATTCTGGTCTATGGATACTTTCGAGCTCTCATTGGTATCTTGAAAGACCCTGCTGTTAAGAGCCTTACTCTTTTCATCCTTCTTCTTGTTATTGTTGGAGCATTTTTCTACCATCAAGTTGAAGGCTGGAGCTACCTCAACTCTGTCTATTTCTGCGTAGTCACCTTAGCAACAGTCGGGTATGGAGACTTAGCTCCCAAGACAAATCCAGGAAAAATATTTACAATCTTCTACATTATGATTGGCATTGGTGCTTTTGTTACGTTCGCCTCAGCACTGGCGCAGAAGATGAGCGAGAAACGTGAGACAATGCTTGAGAGACACAGGAAAAAAGTAAAGAAATATTGAAAGGTCCGTATTATTTATCTCCCTCATCCGCCGTTTTTTCCTCTTCAATATTTCCATCGAATTCTTTAATAAATGTGTGATCTATATCACACAATATACGATTGGTGATATAATGAGAGAATGAACACAACTCTTTCACCCTATCTTAACTTTAATGGCAATGCACGAGAGGTCATGCAGTTTTACCAATCAGTCCTTGGGGGAGATCTGACCATGCAGACTTTTGCTGAAAGCGGGATACAGACCGAGGAAAAATATAAAGATCAGATTATCCATGCTCATCTGCAGAGTGGTAGGATTACCATTATGGCAAGCGATATGGCAGATCATGGAGAAGCGGTATTTGGTACCAGTGTTAATTTGAGTCTGAATGGATCAGATATGGATGGGCTCACGAAAGTGTTTCACAAACTCAGTGAAAGGGGAAAGGTTGGTATGCCGCTTGCAAAGCAGTTTTGGGGCGATACATATGGAACGGTGACTGACCAGTATGGCATTCATTGGATGGTTAATATTTCTACACCAAAAGAATAAACATATGCAAAAAATTGCACCCATGATATGGTTTAACAATAATGCTGAAGAAGCAGTTAATTTGTATGTGTCCTGCTTAGAGAACGCGAAGATTAATAATATAACACGGTTTACAAAAGCAGGATTTGAAATACATCAGCAGCCTGAAGGAAGAGCGATGACCGTACAGTTTGAGCTTGAGGGATACTCGATGGTAGCTTTAAATGGTGGACCGCAGTTTCCACTTAACCCTTCTGTCTCATTTTTCATAAGCTGCACCACTAAAGAACAGGTAGATGAAATCTGGAAAAAACTGTCAGCAGGCGGCAAGATAATGATGGATCTTGGCAGCTATCCATTTAGTGAAAGATATGGATGGGTCCAGGATAAGTATGGTGTTTCATGGCAAGTCATGTATATGGGTGAGAGGAAAATAGAACAGAAGATAATTCCCGCATTGATGTTTACCGGACAGATGGCAGGACGTGCTGAAGAGGCGATTGATAACTACGTATCAATTTTCCACAACTCAAGCAAGAACTATGTGATGAGGTATGAAAAGGGCGAAGAGCCTGATAAAGAAGGAACTATTAAGCACGCTAGCTTTATTCTTGAGGGGCAACAGTTTGCTGCGATGGATAGCGCGTTGGATCACGGCTTTTCTTTTAATGAATCTATCTCTTTTATGGTCTCCTGTAAAGATCAGGAAGAAATAGACTATTTCTGGGATAAACTTTCAGATGGGGGAGATCCTCAAGCACAACAGTGCGGATGGTTGAGAGATCGATACGGAGTTGCGTGGCAGATCGTTCCTTCGAGACTTGATGAGATGATGCAAGACAAGGATACTGCAAAGGTCGAACGGGTCACCAACGCGTTTATGCAGATGAAGAAACTGAATATTGCTGAACTTGAAAAAGTATATAACGGGTAAAGTAATCGCTCTATAAAAGGATGAGCGGTGTCTTTTTTGTATATTGCTGTCATCATCGCCCTGTGTAAAAAGGGAGAGCAAGCGCACACCGTTGCAAAAACGGTCACCTGAAAAGGTTCAAGCAAGGTACAGGTCTTTTACGCAGATATTTAATCTTTCCTCTCCGTACCCCTTTGCGTATTGTCTCGTTACTCTCGCAGGGGGGACACCTATATGTTTTTTCATGACTACTATCATACCGTCACTTCGTCACATTGACAACATGGATTATTTGAGCAGTCTAAACATCTTAATCGAAGTGACCAAAATGCAACGGTCTC
>CAZLAJ010000124.1:0-2375 GCA_964557525.1 uncultured Gammaproteobacteria bacterium
CGAACTTTCTGGAGGCCAACAACAGCGAATCTTTATCGCACGCGCTCTTGCTGCAGAGCCAGAAATCATTTTTCTCGATGAACCGACTGTAGGCGTTGATGTGCATGTCCAACAGCAGTTCTATCATCTCTTAAAGAAACTGAATCGAACAATAGGAATAACGCTGGTGCTGGTATCGCACGACATTGATGTTGTTGCGCATGAGGCAACAGAGGTCGCGTGCGTCAATCGCAGACTTGTGTACGACGGTGACCCGAAACACTTTCTAAAAACAGATGCGCTTAAAGAGTTGTATGGGGAACATGTTACGTTTGTTTTACATAATCATCCATGAACTTTCTATTTCAATACAGCTTCATTCAAAACGGACTAGCAGCAGGCATAATTATCGCCGTAATTGCTCCCATTATCGGCATGTTTCTTGTACTTCGCAGATACTCCCTCATCGCAGACACACTCGCGCATGTGTCTCTTGCAGGAATTGCAGTTGGACTCATTCTCAAGCTTCCACCATTTATAACAGCAATCATAACAGCAGCGATATCATTGGTAATGATTGAGAAACTGAGAACCTCGCGCAAAGTATACGGAGAATCAGCCCTTGCCCTATTTCTCTCAGGGAGTTTAGCGGTAGCAGTTCTCCTTTTGAGTATCGGAAAGGGTTTAAACGGACAGCTCTTTACCTATCTCTTCGGCTCAATCATAACAGTGAGCGATCGTGATGTTCTCACTATCTTTAGTACAGGATTAATGGTTATTACACTCCTCTATCTGTTTTACAAAGAGCTCATCTATGTCACATTTGATGAAGAAGCGGCTCGTGTGAGCGGTATACCAACCAACTGGATCAACCTCCTCCTCATTGTGCTCACCGCGCTCACTATCTCGCTTGCTATTCCCATAGTCGGCATCCTCCTCATCTCAGCCCTCATTGTCGTGCCAGTTATCACCGCTCTCCAGTTTAGGAAGTCGTTCACTCCCACCCTTGTTATTGCAGAGGGTGTATCTGTCTTGTCGGTTATCACCGGCATCATTGTCTCATTCAACTTCGATGTGTCACCAGGCGCAACAATTGTCCTCATTACTATTGCCTGTTTTATTCTCTCGCTATTCTTGAAACCAATCAAGCAATAACACTCACAATCTTCATGCAGTCTCCTACAATCGAGACGTACTGTTTATCTGATAGAAGAACGAGTGGAATGTCATATTCATAGTAAGCCGTCTCAATTCGTGAACCTAAGTATTTTTTCTCAAAGTCAACAGATCCCCAGTGTGGAAGTATGGTAAAAGGAACAAGATTAAGCGCTTCGTTAGACATGAGTTTAATCTGCGTATTTTCTTTTATAAGATAAGGGGGCAGGAACGGGCCGGCAATAATCGATCCAGCACTGGTGCTGATATAGGTTTTGCCTTCATCGAGTAACATTGTCATCACCTTTTTAAATCCTGATTCTTGCGACTTTTGCAGGAGATATGTCGCGTTGCCTCCCGAAATATAGATGTGATCAAAGGGCATAAGCTCTGCCATCAGCTGATCGCTCGTTTTGTCTGTCAGTGTATAGTCGGTCACATCAAAACCCTCCACAACGAGTGAGTTCCTATCTCTCTTTAGCCATTCCTTATTCCTACCGTCAGGCTCTACTGCAGTATCGATAAATACGAGTTTATTTCTACTTATATCCAGTTGACTCGCAATGTGGTGAGCTACCGCGTGGATGCTTGATGTGAGAAAAAGCCGTCTCATATTCATAGACATGCTAACAGCTACTATCGAAAACTTACTTAGTAATAAGCTATATTAGCATAATATATTACTCAGCATATGCCACATATGCAGCGATGACTGTCTGTGAATGATGTGCTATTTTGAAGGATATTTTTTGTTTAGTGTTTGCAGCGCCTTCTCTCCTTTTTGACCGTTAAGTAGGCGTAAGATCTCATCCAACTTCTCTTCTTTTCTGTCATCTCCCTCTTTGGATTGGGGAGATCCGAGATACCATAAATAGCTTAATCCGGCAACCTGCCATATGAGCTGGAGAAACTCCGACTGCCAGTTCTCCATGGTGTCACGAAACGTCTCTACTACATATTCCTGCACTTCAACTGGCTTATTGTGCGTCTGCTGATCGCTTTTATACGCAAACCACGCCGCAGTCCAATGACCAATAAAAGAAAACAGGAAGAACACGAGAGTAACCCAGAGAAAGCCATACTTTTTGAGAATGGATTGATTTTTCATAGACAGGAAGTATAGCTGACGATTGTGTAAACTATTTAAAGAAAGATTAAGGATAAAGTAAGATATACACGCTTGCTCGAGACCGTTGCATTTTGGTCACTTCGATTAAGATGTTTAGACTGCTCAAATAATC
>CAZLAJ010000125.1:0-2296 GCA_964557525.1 uncultured Gammaproteobacteria bacterium
GCAGACTACCTTTGTATCAGAATAGTACTGTGGATGAATGGATGCCTTCATAAGATTGATATTATACTTGAGAACAATCAAGTGGTCAATCGTAAAATATATACTACATTACAACATTTCTCAATATGTGTGATGGTTGGGTGAATTATGACTGAAATACTTTCTCCCACTTTCCCTCTTCGATAATGTCCTCAAGATTGTGGAAGCTCTTGTTAATCCTATGGTCCGTCAATCTGTTTTGAGGAAAGTTATAGGTGCGTATTTTATCTGATCTCTCCCCTGTTCCCACATCCTTGACCAATGAGTTTACTACTCCCTTTTTTCGTTCTTCTTCAAGTTGATACAGTTTTGCAGCGAGCAGCTGTAGAGCAATCTGTCTATTTGCTTCCTGATACCTTTCTCTACTTGCCGATGAAACTATTCCCGTTGGCTTATGTATCACCCGTACTGCAGTCGACACCTTATTTACATTTTGTCCTCCATGTCCGCCTGAACGGTAAAATTGCCATTCAATCTCGCTCGGATTAATACGAATGTCTTGGTTGAGAACCTGCGGAAGAACGACGATGATGCAGGTTGATGTGTGCACTCTCCCCTTGCGCTCTGTTGCCGGAATACGCTGCACTCGATGTACCCCGGTTTCATTCTTAAACTTATTAAATACATTTTCACCTGATATTTTGATAATGTCATCCTCAATATATCCCCACTTATACCCATTCTTTTCTGCATATTTTATATATGAGAGCAGCAGTTCTTTCATCCAGAGCTTTGATTCATCTCCCCCGACACCAGGCAGACCTTCGATAATGGCAATGTTGGGATTAATGTTCATGTGTTTGTGTTATGAGATGATAATGCTGATTATTTTCTCTTCTGTATTTACAATCTGTTCCCCCGTCTGCATGTTTTTAAGCTTTAGGACCTTCTTCTCTATCTCTTCAGGACCCATGATAACGACAAACGGAATCATCATGCGGTTTGCATACTTCAACTGTTTATCCAGTCCTTTGTTTTTTTCGGGATAGAGTGTGGTTGGAATACCTTTTGATCGTATTGAGGTTGCAGTCTTTACAGATTCTGCAATCAGTTCAGGTGAAAAGACAGTGACGAGAACATTAGCAGATGAAGAGAATGATGGAATGAGGGAGAGTTTTTCTGCAGCTTCGAGTGTACGGTCAAACCCAAGGCCAAATCCAACTGCAGGCAGATCTACCCCTACAAGAGAATTAAGTAACTTGTCGTATCTGCCCCCTCCACCAACAGAGCCCACTGAATATTCTGGGATTACTCCTTCGAAGATAAGGCCAGTATAGTAATCGAGTCCCCGTGCGAGCGTTGGGTTGTATAGTATTTGACTATTGGGTATACCATATGCTTGGAGGAGATTCCTCAGTAAGGCAATGGATTCCGGCTCCGTCTTATCATTCAGTAAGCGGAATATGTTTGAGATGGTGTTGTCAGATATCCCTTTTGCCAGAAGCTCCGTTTGCACTTCTTGTTCCGGCTTTTTGTCTAATTTGTCGATTGACTGGATGACCGATGCAATCTGGGACTCTTTGACCGAACTCTCTCTCAGTTTCTGAATGAGAACGGAGCGATCATTTACCTTCACCTGCAAGCTTTTCAGTCCAATCTGATTGTAGATGGATATGTAGAGCGTGATAATTTCAGCATCTGCGACATCGGAGCCGCTACCGATGATGTCGGCATCGCACTGAAGAAACTCCCTATATCTTCCCTGTTGTGGTTTGTCGGCTCTCCATACTGGTTGAATTTGATACCGTTTATACGGAAGCGGTAGATCACAGTACTGCGCAAGGATACGCGCCGTTGGTACAGTCTGGTCGTATCGAAGTGCAACCCGTCTCCCACCTCTATCCTCGAAGCTGTATACCAGTTTATCTGCCTCTTCACCGTATTTCCCCATCAGAAGAGACTCATACTCCAGAGCTGGAGTTTCAAGAGGCTCAAAACCAAACCGCTCCATAACGGTTCTTATTTGAGTGATAAGCCAGAGTCGTTTTCTGGCTTCGGTACCGGTAAAATCTCTAAACCCTTTAAGGGTTTGCACAGGGTCATTCATGAGTAGCATTATATCATTATCGCGGAGGTAAAACGAAAGTCAGTGAGATTAGTGAAGATCCGCTGTCGCAGTACATATCCGTAAGAACCGGTTGATAATCACCATGTCAACTGCGCGTCAAGTAAACAGTGTAAATACTGTGGCGCAGTATTATCCGGCTTGTAGGGTGAGAGTTGCGGTTTTTGTTTCCCCATCTCTCCAGTACTCGAT
>CAZLAJ010000126.1:0-2293 GCA_964557525.1 uncultured Gammaproteobacteria bacterium
CTCTCTACTTCACATGATGCGTGCTTTGTATTTAAGGGGGAGGAGTTTGTTGGCATAATCAACCCCTATCACCACCTCATTAAGACATCTCTCCCTGGCAATGCGAAAGTAGGACACTGCGTATTTCATCCGCCCCGTGTACTGCTGTCATATTCGTATGCAAAGGTCGCGCAGCTTATGGATGAATCCCGCGTGCATTACTTGCCGGTATTTAATAAGGTTGGAGAGTTCGAGGGCATAGTATCTGCCCGGCGTATGCTCTCTAACTTGGCGCAGAGCCAGCTGTTTAAGGTTAAGCTGAAGGATGTGATTGCGGCAAAAAAAACTCCGCTGGTTAAGATCATGGAAAATGATTTTATCACCACCGCACTTGCGACATTTAAACAAACAAAGGTGTCTAAGTTGTTGGTTGTGGATGAGCAGAATAAGTTAAAAGGTGTGTTGAGTTACTATGATCTCATCTCATTTTTGATTACGCCAAAACAAAAGACTCATAAAGGAGAACGCGATGGAGATAAGATTCATTTTACTCATCAGAAGGTTAAGAACTTCTCTAAAAAATATGTGCTCACCCTCAACCCTGAGGAGACTATGCAAGATGCTCTCAACCTTATTATCGAGATGAAGATTGGGAGTGTTGTGGTGTTAGATAAAGAAAGGCATCCAATCGGTATTGTTACTACAAAGGACTTTTTAAGACTGCTCATGTCCTATGAAGAACAGCGCAGGATTCAAGTCATTACCCGGAATCTATCTAATCAGAGCCGCCATATACTTGGCGGTTTTTTTAACTCCATATCCTCCCAACTTAAGAAACTGCAGGGAGTGAAAGCAAGACTATTTATTAAAGAGGAAAGAGATGGAGGGTTATTCAAAGTCGTATATTCCATCTTTCCGAAGCGCGGCAAGCCGTTAGTTTATGAGCAGGAAGGACGAGATTTGAAGGAGATTCTCAAAAAAGTCAAAAACTCGCATAAATAATTGGTATTATCATCAATAATGGCCAGGAAGTTTACCATCCTTACTATTCTTTTTTTTGCTCTCATTTTGCGTGTATATCACCTTAACTGGGATGAAAATAATCACCTTCACCCTGATGAACGGTTTTTAACGATGGTGGGCAATGCTATGCGTGTTCCTAACTCTCTTTCCAGCTATTTGGACACAGCCACGTCACCGATGAATCCAGCGAATGTGGGTTACTCCTTTTATGTTTATGGAACATTACCGGTTGTGCTCAATAAGATTATTGCAGTTGCAAGTAATACTGATAATTATTCGGCGTTTACTTTATTAGGAAGACTGCTTTCGGCTTTTGCCGACGTATTTGTTGCTTATATCGTATTTAGGACCGCTGAGCTGATAAACAGGAGCATTAAGGTGGGGATGTGGTTTCCCCAGTGGGCCGCACTGTCGTATACGCTGTTTGCTCTACCCATCCAGCTTTCACACTATTTTGCAGTGGATACATTTCTCAACCTGTTTGCCGCAATGACAGTATATGCAGTACTCCGTGCGTTCTATGCACGCATTAAACCAGCTCAGTACATATGGATGGTTATTGCAGGAGCTTCATACGGCGCTGCTCTGGGATCGAAGGTGAGTGCGATTTATCTTGCGCCTCTCATCCTTGCTTTCTTTGTCTTACTGTTTATGAAATGGAGATCGGTATACATTTTTATCTCATTGTTTATATTTGCGGTTGCAGGCTACCTTTCGCTCCGACTCTGTGCACCGTACTATTTCCAGTCCGGAAATATATTTTTCATCTCAATAAATCCAGATTTTTTGAAGAATATAACTTCCCTAAAGTCGTTTGAAGGATACGATGTTTGGTATCCACCTGCGGTACAGTGGATGAGCACAGTACCCTTCCTCTTTGCACTTAAAAATCTGGTACTAACCGCCATGGGAGTAGTGCCGTTTGCGTTCTTTATGATTGGCGCACTGGATATTGTGTATAGGTTTGTGTCTCACTGTAAGAAGGAGGGGACCATTCACGGTATTCAACAGTACTCTGTAACTGGTTATGGCATACTTGGCATGCTCTTAATGTATATTTGTGTGTTTTTTACATATCAATCAGTACAGTTTGTTAAAGCGGCCCGCTATTTCATTGTCCTTTACCCGTATCTGGCTCTCATTACCGGCATAGGTATTGTTTGGTGTCTGACGGAGTTGAAGAAGGTGCAGATACGACCAAAGGGCGCATCGGTGGTGATTGTCGTACTGCTGCTTATATGGCCGCTTGCGTTCATGTCTATCTATGTACAGAGGAATAGCAGAGTGCAGG
>CAZLAJ010000127.1:0-2218 GCA_964557525.1 uncultured Gammaproteobacteria bacterium
CACCAGAAGAATTAGACGAATAATCTATTTCTTTCTTTGGTTAGCTAATTTCATTTGGAGAGTATAAATTTCAGTAAATCCGGCACTTGCATTAACATTAAAGGCATACCCTTCACTATTATTAAAAGACGAATGACTTAGACCATCGGGTGATTTAATAGCAACGACATCTGCCTTACCTTTGAGTAATTTAACAGTTACTTCTCCGTTTACTTTCTTATTAACATCTTCATTAAAGGCATTGAGCGCTTGCATAGCAGGATCATACCACTGAGCTCCATAACAAAGGTATCCCCACTTAACATCTAGCTGTTCCTTAATCTCATTTAACTGTCTTGTTGAGACATATTTTTCAAGAGCTTTATGCGCTTGAATGATGATGTGCCCTGCCGGCATCTCATATACGCCTCTACTCTTCACTCCGACTAGCCTATCTTCCAAGAGGTAAACTACCCCCACACCATGCTTACCACCGATACCATTTAATTCATGAATGATCTTAGCTAGGGTCATCTTTTTACCATTGAGTGCAATTGGTAAACCATTTTTAAACGTTAACTTAACATGCTCTTCCTCATCTGGAGCAGTTAATGGTGAAGAATATGTCGTTAGGAAACGATCAACCTGAGGGATCTTATCTGGCTCTTCTATTTCGCCCCCTTCCCAGGTCATACCCCACATATTGTCATCGACACTGTAAGGAAAATCTTTTTTTGCAGGAACCGGAATATCATTATCAATTGCATATTGGATCTCTTCATCTCGATCCATGTTCCACTCACGCACAGGTGCGATAATTTTCTTTGTAGCATCAAGTGCTAGGATATATCCTTCGATTCTGACCTGATCATTCCCTTTGCCTGTACAGCCATGTGCGATACAGTCTGCCCCAACTTGGTTAGCGATCTCAACAGCTTTCTTAGCTATGATGGCTCTCCCGATTGGAGTAGATAAATGGTAATTCCCTTGATAACATGCGTTAGCCTTAATTCCTTTAGCAATGAATTCATCAGCAAATTCCTCCTTTACATCAAGAACAATCGCCTCGACAGCACCAAGTTTTAAGGCTTTTTGTTTTACTGCTTCTAGATCATCGTGCTGTTGTCCGATATCGAGAGTTAGGGCGATAACATCTGCTTTGTATTCGTCTTGAATCCACTTCAGCATGACTGAAGTATCAAGACCACCTGAATAAAGTAACAGTACTTTTTCAACTTCACCGACTCGTCCCTCATATGAAGAAATTTTTTGGTATGTATTGGTGTTATTCATATTAGATTCCTTTTAATTTTTTAGTAACGGTTGCTGCAAATGCTTGTTCTTCCTGTAATTTTAACTGTTGAGCTTTGAGCTCCTTTTTTATCATATTTAGCTGTAAATTTCCAGTAGCACCTACATGATTAGCTTTAGTGAGAGTCTTTGATTTATCAGGAACCTCAAAACTATCGAGCGATTCACCTATTGTCTTATACGCTTCTCTAAATGGCACTCCCTTTTTAACTAGTTCATAGGCAGCTTCAGTAGCATACAGCTCTTTCGTCATACTGTTTTCAAGTGCTTCATGATTTGGCGTGAGAGTCTCCAAAAGCATCGAACAGACTGTTAATGCTTCTTTTGTCAAATTAATGCCTTCCATAAAAGGTTTTTTTGTTTCTTGAAAGTCTCTGTTATAACCAGATGGTAAGTTGAGAACAGTTGAATAGACTTGAGTAAAATAACCATACATTATATGAACCTTAGCTCGTAAGACTTCAGCTACGTCATAATTTTTCTTTTGTGGCATGATGCTACTTCCGGTAGTAAATTTTTGGTCAACAGTGAAGAGATTAAATTCGCTTGTACTGAAGAGGAGTAGATCAGATGCAAATTTCGATATTTCACTTACAACCTGCATACATGCGAACATAATATTTGCTTCAATTTTGCCTCGACTATTTTGAGTATAAAGTGAATTATTTTGTACTTTAGCGAAGCCTAATAGTGAACAAGTTATCTCTCGATCGAGTGGTAAAGGAACTCCATAGGATGCACCAGCACCAAGGGGACTCTGGTTAGTTAAATCATACGCTGTCTCAATCAATGTAAGATGGTCAAGGAGTGCCTCCGCATACGAGCCTAACCACATACCTACACTACTTGGCATCCCCTTTTGCATATGGGTATACCCAGGCATTGGTACATCCTTGAACAGCTCTGCTTTTTCAATGAATAGCGAAGT
>CAZLAJ010000128.1:0-2215 GCA_964557525.1 uncultured Gammaproteobacteria bacterium
ATTTTGAGTTGCTCAAAGCGATCAGTCACGATACAAGACCAGTGATTCTCAAACGGGGTCTTATCTCAACGGTAAAAGAATGGATAGGTGCAACCGAATACATTGGACATGACAAAGTTATTTTATGCGAACGGGGAATCAGGACAGGAGCAGATGCGATGCGATTTACACTCGATCTGAATGCAGCGCTTGTTGTTAAGCACGATCACAAAATGCCGGTGATCATTGATCCGTCACATACTGCAGGAAGACGCGATATGGTTCCATCATTAGCATTAAGCGGCATCGCGATGGGTGCTGATGGCATTGTCATCGAAGTTCATACAAATCCTGAAGATGAGCCAGTGGATCGTGACCAAACCATAACGGTTGAGACATTTGCGGAATTGGTTAATAAGATTCGTGCAATTCATCCCATTATCCATGCATAAAAATATGAGATACGCAATTGGCATACAGGGCGGAAGAGGAAGTTTTAATGAGCAGGCTGCTGAGTTGTATATCAAAACCAGAAAGCAGGATTCATTTGAGATTGTATATCTATACACCTCGTTAGGGGTTTTAAAAGCAGTAAGTGAGGGGGTAGTTCAGTACGGGTTGTTTGCGATATGTAATAGTATTGGTGGTCTTGTTGAAGAATCAATTCAGGCGATGGGAGAGTATGATTTTTGCTATCTTGACTCAATCTCGCTGCAGATTTCACATAACTTAATGATCCGACATGACATGGATCCATCATCCATCACAACAATTATGGCGCACCCTCAAGTTTTAAAACAATGTACCAATACGTTAGCTGCAAAATATCCACAACTCCTTACTAAAAGTGGAGAGGGAGAGCTTATCGATACGGCACGCGCCGCAGAGGCACTTGCAAAGGGAGAGCTTAAACCTTCGACTGCAATTCTTGGACCTGCAGGACTTGCACGTATGTATGCTTTTACAACTATTGATACAAATCTGCAGGATGATATGACAAATCGTACCACTTTCATCATTATTAAGCGATGAGATTAGGTTCGTTTTCCTGTCCTGCCGATTAAACCATGAAGGTAGCCGAGCAGTGAATCTGTATCTCCCTGTACAATGTGTTCAAGCAGGTAGAAAGGCGAGAGCACAATCTCGCGCAGTTTTACTTTAAAAGAGCCAAATGACCATAGAATGAGAAGGTGGTTGCGCGCAAGGTAATACCGCATGTTTTTTTTCGTTGCAGTCGACTTTGACGTATCGTGGGATATAGCTACAGTATCTATAACTCCCAGCTTGTATCCCTTCGTTCTTGCTCGTATACAAAAATCTACGTCTTCATAGTAGAGGAAATACCGTTCGTTTAATAAACCGATACTATTAAATACCTCCCGTCTTATGAGCATGCAGCAGCCGCTTAAATAATCGGTTTTTCCCGTCTTATGTCCTGCTGTGAATCGCACTTTGTCTATCTCTCCTCCTGCAAACCACACATCGCCTTTTTCGTCCTTAATGAGTGGAGTAGCAAGGTCAAGATTCTTTTTCTTTGCCTCTTCAACGAATTGATTAATAGAATTTGGGGGGAAGACGGTATCGTTTGTTGTAAGGAGAATATATTCGCAGTCTAGCGTAAGGGCGAAACGAATTCCTTCGTTCATTCCCGCTGCATACCCATTATTTTCTTTGTTGTTGAGGATTGTGACAGGTTTCTTTCTAGCTAATATTTCTTGATTAAGTGGGTGCGGATTGTTGTTCGAGATGATGACATGTTCAATATATGATTGTTGTTTTAAGCTGTCGATGCATTTTATAGCCTGTGTATCATCACCATAATGTAGAACAATAATTGCTATTTTCATTTATGGATTTCAAAATGGTAGTAGGCAAGCTCAGTAAGTGCTTTTTCAGAAATGAGTTTACTTTTTAGCACATGAAGAGGGGTCGGCTGTCCATCTTTATATAGCCGGTAATACTTGCCGAGATATCTCACGTACTCAGTGTCTTTTGTTTCGTGATAGAAGAACGTAGGCGGATTATTTTTGAACGCTCTATCGACATCGTTTCTAATAGGAGGCGTGTCAATCATCCAACGGTAGTAGTAAAGGTACGGAAGTGCTGGTTTTGTGCCAGCCTCAAAGTAGATGAGGGGTTCGATAGTCATTACAAAAAGCGTATCGTTCTTATTTTTCATTATGTTAACAGCCTTGCCATAATCGTACTGCCTTGAGTAATTTACATACAGATCATT
>CAZLAJ010000129.1:0-2191 GCA_964557525.1 uncultured Gammaproteobacteria bacterium
GTGAATGCAGCACTCGTTCTCATTCTGAATGATTATCCGAATAAAAATCTAGGAGTATCAACTGCACTGAAGCACGGGGTAAGGCGTGTTATCCCGCTTTTTATTGCCGGTATTATTACCTTTTTCTTGATAACAGGTTCCTTTTTCTTCTTATTCTTTCCAGGTGTCGCAGCCATGTTTATGTTAAGTTTTGTTGGGTATGAAATAATATTAAAAGACAAGAAACCATTTGAGGCGCTATCTGCAAGCGCTACGGTATTTTTGCAGCACACTAGCGAAATAGTATCGCGGATACTCGTTTTCTACCTCGTTAACTTCGCACTTGTCTATATGGTGCCCGGCCTTTTTTCAAAGGCAAATAGCGAGATCGTGGTTGCGGTGGGTATTCTCTCATTCCTCATTCGACTCTATATGGGTTGGTATGGTATGGTGTACAGTCTGGTGTTGTATCGTGAAGCGAGCGCACGAACTGATTATTCTAAAAAGACATCAGCTCTGAAGTGGATCTATGTTTCATCAGTACTCGGCTGGCTTATCATATTTGCCATTGTTTTTGCAGTTGTGAATCTCGTATCTGCTAATTCTGAGAAGATTGTACCTGCAATTCAGCGTGAGCTGCAAAAAGAGATGAAGAAGAATGAGGAGCCTAGTATACCTTTCCCGGGTGATGACGCCATCATCAATATGCAGTCTGGCAGTAGGTAAACAAGTAGAACGAGATGTCCCCTTGATCTGTATTATCGCAAGACCAAGACTATTCTCTTAGCAACGAGTGTTCCCTTCGTAATGCATGTGGGTATTCCCGGCCCGCGAATTGTTGAGCCTCCTGCGCAATAAAGACTAGTAGACTCTTTCGACTTATTTGGAAAACGGAAGTTATTCATCTATATAAAGTTGGGAGAGAATCTCCAGATGATGTTGTTCTAGAGGTTGAACTCCGCTCTCATTGTACTGGACTGTAGACGACCCCCTTTTCTATATGATTGCGGATAGGAATGCCATCTCTTTTTTCAATAATATCATACGCCTGCGATATGCACTGTTTCTCATTTTTTCGAGCACCCGTACGGTGACCTGAGTATGCAAGCTAAATCGCCGCAGAACGTCCGCCATACGGGCTCCGATTATGAGAATGTCTTTCATGACTATCAAGTATTGTACCGTGTCTTTTATTGATTGCCTATTTCAGAATACGTATTATTTCTCCCTCTCAGATCAATGAATTGGTATACTTTCTCCCATATGGCTCGGCGAAAAATATCTGAGTATCGGGCAAAGACGATTCTCTATCATGCTCTGACTCAGCAGTATAGCGGTAAAGAATATATATCTGGAGTGAACATCTCTGATGTAAACGCGTTGCCCTCTGACATGTTGTATGTTTTGAAGGTAGACCAGGGGGTAAAGGGACGATTTAAAAAAGGACTAGTCGCATTGGACGTGCACATGAATGCGATAGAGGGCAAGATCAATGAATGGGAAGCCTTAGGTTTCTCCCATTTTCTCGTCGAAGAGATGGTTCCTCACGATGGTCAACAGGATCGATATCTCTCTTTCGAGCGTGAGCGCGAGGGAGTGAGGGTCAGGTATTCCCAAAGAGGTGGAATACATATCGAAGATCATGCAGATGAGGTGCATAGCGCCATCATGTCGGAAAAGAGTATAGCGAATGTCGCATCTACTTTGGGACTGCCCGAGTCATATATAACTGCCTTACATACCGTTTTTAATGATCTTTTTTTCTGTTTTCTAGAGATAAATCCACTGTATGTTGAGAACGAGAATGGACGAGTGCTTGATGCAGCGGTGGAGGTTGATGATGCCGCCGAGTTTTTTGTAAAAGGAGCTTGGTCGCGGAGAGATTATGCCGAGACAGCGAAAAGAAAGACTGCGGAAGAAGAAGCGGTTGAGGTGCTTGCCCGGGATAGTCAGGCCTCTTTGAAGCTCGAGGTATTTAATCCTGATGGCTCTTTGTTCTTTTTACTTTCTGGTGGAGGCGCAAGTATTGTACTTGCTGATGAGGCATACAACCTTGGGTATGGAAAGGAGATAGCAAACTACGGAGAGTATTCCGGAAATCCAACTGACGAAGAGACGTATACGTATACCAAAAATCTTCTCTTGCTTCTCATCAAATCAAGAGCACCAAAAAAAGTGCTTGTTATAGCAGGCGGTGTTGCCAACTTTACCG
>CAZLAJ010000130.1:0-2184 GCA_964557525.1 uncultured Gammaproteobacteria bacterium
AGTGCACGTGGCCCTCTAAGTCAACACTTGGTGGTGTATTTGGATTGGTTGGTCCAGTAGGCCCAGTTGGACCTGTGGGGCCAGTAGGTCCCGTTGGGCCGGTTGGGCCAACAGGTACTTCACCACCTTCTGCTTCGCACCTGACTTTAGCATCGGCAAACGCTCTGGTTGACGCCTTTGCGTTAGCACCAGCATGGGCTCGATTCAGGAGATTTAGGTAGCCTTGACCTCTGAGTTTACCCTTGCCTTTGGCTGCAGCTCGTAAAGATCCTGTAACCGTTGCGTGTGCTTCTCCACGACCGCTTGCAGAAGCCATTACACCGTCAAGTTCACAAGCGGCTTTCGCGGTCGCTACTGACTTGGAGGTAATGTGGATTTTTGCTTTATTAAAGTTCCCCATCCAAACTGTTGCCCTTGCTTTGGCGGGACGCGGCTGGTGAGTAACGATTATTCTATTACCGCACTCGCCGCGAGTATCGGGTTCACCATCGTTGTTGGTGTCGCATGCAGTAGTTCGGCGGTTTTCCTGTGCGAAACCAACGCCAGTACCTTGATACCCTTGGGTTTTAATTCCTGCCTTGATCGCTTGTTTGGCGCTATATACTTTGCACTTTCCCTCTTCTTTTGCGACGCGAATTTTAGCAGCTGCAACAGTACGGAAGTTCCCAATATATGTTGCGCTCGCGGCAGACTTTACGTTTTTACGACTATGCCCGACGCGAATGATAGCGCTATTTTCTATATCTGTAATTTCATGAGTAGTGCCTGCTTTTTCGAGTTGTACGTCTGCGACGCCTGTTGTTTCTGCTCCAGCGAAAGTCTTGGCAGCTGCGGGCTCATTGTTTACGTCTACGGGTACAGTTTCACCATGTGCGGCTGCTGGCGCAGCAATAGGTAGCGCTCCAGCAGCAACAATTGCTGCCTTCGTAACATATTGGCCAACCTGACTACTCTTTAGTCGCTCAAAAAGATTGCGCTGATCTTCCTGTTGTTCCAGAACAGCAGAGGGCTGTTCCATTGTTGATAATCCTGGGTGTCCTTCGGGCATGCTACACCTCCTATAAATTAGATTGCTACTTGCTCCTTGTCCCTCACACATTTGACAGTGGTTCAAAAGTGTTTCTATATGGCAATATACAACAAGGATTTAATTTTGTCAATTTTATGGAATAGTAACCATAAGCGATATGTCCCTGTATAGCAAAAGAGCCAACCCCTGTTGTTGGGATTGGCTCTTTGTGAGCGGTCAGTCAACCGATGCTTACTGGTTCAGTCGTCGACGAAGCAGTGTTCGATAGCCGATTGCACTCAGTGCAGTTACCGCACCGAATACTGCAGCCACGCTGCCTGGGCCAGTGTTTGCGAGTTCGGTTGGCACTTCTTCTGTAGTTACAACTTCTTCACAAACGATGCTCTTGTCTTCTGCGGCCAACTCTTCACAGGTAGGTGTTTCTTCACATGCTTCTGGACCGTACTCTTCTTCACAAGTTGGTGGAGGAGTATTTGGAATGAAGCTGATTGGAGCCTGACATTGTGAGTTCACGTTCTTGCCGTCGATGTTGAACACAACGTTTGCCTTCACTACATACTCACCATCTTCAGCGTATGTATGTGTTACTGGGTTCAAGTTGTTGGTCAACATAGTCTGGCCGTCGTCGAAGTCATAGCCAATTGCTACCAGCTTAGCGCCGTTCTTCATATCTACAGCAGTCGTAGCGGTGATAGTACGCTTGCCAGTTACTTTCAGGGTAAGTGACTTACATTCAGCAGCCTGCTTTGGTGGCTTAGGTGCAACCTTAATAGTAGTTGCACAAGCAGGTGCAGTCTTTTCAACCTTCTTGCCGTTTACTGTAGCGATTACGGTTACACGAGCGTTGTAGGTCTTAGCTGTGTCGAGATCAGCATAGGTGTGCTTGGTAGTCGCAGTTAGCGTCTTGCTATTTACGGTTACGATTTTGCCATCACCAAAGTTGAATCGGTAACCAGTGATCTTCGCACCGTTAGCAGCGCTAGCCTTAGCCTTGAAAGTATAGGTTAGACGGTTGTTACCAATAGCCTGAAGGTTTACACAAGCAAACGTAGGCTTCTTAGGTGGAACTGGCTTACAGTTCTTGTTCACAACAGCGTTGTCGTCCTTGTTTGGCAGTTCAGGAACAGCTACCTTGGCAATGTTGTTAAGTCGCT
>CAZLAJ010000131.1:0-2101 GCA_964557525.1 uncultured Gammaproteobacteria bacterium
ACAGTTGCAACATCACCAAGCCGAATTACCTGTCCGGCAACAGTAATCCGTATTGCTCGTATATCTTCAAGCGAGTAGATATCACGGTCGATAGACAGGGAAAAGTTTGATGATTTAGTCTCGATGGTTCCTGCTGGATATGAATTAGTCGCTTTCGAGATGGCTTGAGCCAGGGTAAACGAGTTGAGATTGTAGTCTTGTAGTTTTGGCTGGTTAACAATAACTTGAATTTCCTGTGTATCCAATCCAGATGTTGTTACCCTGTCTACTTTACGCGATGCCTCTATTTTAGATTTCAGCACCTTAGCAAAGCGGTTCAGGCTGCCTACGTCTTCGTTTGTCACAATCGCAAAATTCCATACAGGTTGGTTCTCAAAATCAATGGCTATGACCGAAGGTGTTTGTGCGTCAGTTGGCAGTTTTGCAGAATCAACTGCGCTCTGTGCGTCAGATTTTGCCTGATCAGGGTTTGTGCCAGTCACAAACTGCAAGGTGATATTTGATACGTTTTCGCGGGACACCGAAGTAATGGTATCTAGTCCTTTGAGGTTCTTAAGTTTGTCCTCAAGTGGAACTGTTACCAGAGATTCAATATCATTTGGTGAGCTGCCTGGGAGAATAGTGGTAACAATGACAATAGGTATCTTTATTTCAGGGTTAAGTCTACGAGGAATGGCGAAGTAACTGAATGTACCGATTGCGATGATCGAGACAATGAGAAGAAGTACAAAGCGGAAGTTTGTAATATACTTCGCCCACCATCTATTTCTTAAGTTTGGGTCAAACTTAAGGGTAGAGAGGTATGAGGCGCGTTCTGATTTAGTTGGTTTGTCTGTCATACGTTGAATATTGAGGTTGTGTTCTGTCTTGGAAGATAGATTACGGCGCTATGCTTACCTTGTCTCCGGCAATGACATTGCGGCTTTCTATAATTCTGTCGCCTGTTTTTAATCCGCTCACTACCTGTACATACTGTCCGTATACCTCACCTAATATAATTCTCTTGCTTTCTGCGGTATTGTTTACGACCACATAGACATACGATTCATTTTGGCTTTGGTATACAGCATCAATCGGGATATACGGAACAATGGATGAGGTCTGGTAGTAGCCAATGGGCATCTCAATCTCAATAGACCCTTTGTCGGTTACAAACTGATGGTAGTTATCAGGAATGGGGTAGTAGACGCCGTAGAGTGTTCCCTGGATAGCATCCTGAGTGATATATGATGGATATGCAGTATAGCTTATTGCCCCAAGATAGAGGGTGCTGGGCTCAAGACTCGATACCTTGCGGGCGATTTCGCGGGATACATAGGCAATTGCGATAATGGGGTCGTCTTGGATATCCTGGCTGAGTATAACAAGGGGAGTGCCAGGAGAGACAGCCTGTCCCTGTTTAACGAGTACCCGCTGGACGGTAGCGGAGAAAGGAGCGGCAGGGTACATTAATCCTTCGTTAATCCTAGCAAGCTGCAGTTGTAGGCGAGATATCTCGAGGTTCAGTGCAATTGATTTTTCCTGAAGCTCTAACTGTTTAATAGTAATGTCTTTCTGCAGGTTGGATAGTTGAGCAGGAGGGTTGTTCTCATTCGTCTGGTACTCGGTATTTCGTAATGCACTTTTGAGCTGGTTATTAGCCGAAAGGAACTGGCTTTTCAGCTGTTTCGTAGAGAGTATCATTGCGTCGTTTGCCCCACCGGAGTTGGTGCTCTCAAGTTTTTTTAGATTGGTGTCAAGCGTTGAGAGAATATCATCATTGAGTGAGATGAGTGTTTTTGTCTCGTCGATTGACTGTGCCGATATCTTTCTCAGTTCATCACTATTCTCATCAGTTTTCTCTGCCACCTCTTTCTGTTTAGCGATAAGCTCGCGTTGTGTCTGAGCGGTGTCTTGTGCATTTGTATACTGAGTCTGGGCAAGTTTGGTCTGCACTGCTGGTGCGTTGCCGCCGAAATAGTTGGAAGAAAGGTACGTAAGCACCTGTCCTTTTACAACATGTTCTCCTTCCTTAAACGGCAGTTTTTGAATGACGCCTCCGGCGAGAGCGTTAATAGTAATTACTCCTGATTTTTCTACCTGAGCTTGTACCCGAATGCGA
>CAZLAJ010000132.1:0-2086 GCA_964557525.1 uncultured Gammaproteobacteria bacterium
CTGATACATATCCTATCATTTCAGACCAATATGGAACAAAGAGTGCACTCCTAGTCTGAACATGAGACCGTGTTACGGTAGGCGAGACAGGAGAGGGGGTGTGTTGTACTGATTCCGTTTTCAGCCGTGCAAAACCAAAGTAACCAAGAACCGCACAAACGATGAGAATGGTAATACCTGCAAGAAACCGCATCTCTCCATTATATCTCTTCCCTATCTGTTTTCTCTACCGCGTATGCTCTCATTTGTTCCTGTTTGCATATCATTTATTATCGTTTGACAAACTTTTTTTTATTCTTCATAATGAAAATTAGCCATTATTTCTTTACAAATATATGAAGATAATCGTCTATACAGTAACAGACTGTCAGTTCTCCAAACAAGAAAAGGAATACTTAACAGCAAAAAACCTCCCGTTTGAAGAGAGAAATCTTGAGGTAAATAAAGAATGGCTTACTGAGATGCTTGAGGTTGGAAACAACTTCGCCGGTACTCCAGTTACTAAAGTAGAAAAAGACAGTGGTGAGGCCGTTGTTCTTAAAGGCTTTACAAAGGAAGAGTTCGATCAGGCGCTTGGCTTTGCCCCCGCTCCTGAGGCAACAGCCGCACCTGTAGAAGGCACCGTTCCAGCAGTTCAGACACCTGCACCTGCTCCTACATCAGAAACACCACCTGCTCCTGCAGTTGCTGAGGTCCCTACAGCTCCCGTTGTTCCCGCAGTTGACCCAGCTGTACCCGTTGATCCACAGCAGGTAGTAAATGCAGCGGTTGCAGATGTTCAACCAGCAGCAGTAGCACCACAACCAGTAGTTGAACCAGCAGTACCTCCAGCACCAACAGCACCTGATGTTACCGTCGTACCGCCAGTTGCCGCACCTGCTCAACCAGATGCAAATCCACAGTTAAACAGTCTGCTCCAGAATCTGCAGGCTAAAGCAACAGATCCAGTTCAGACACCTGCAGTACCTACAGCTCCTGCCCCTCAAGCACCAGCACAAGCAGGAACACCTCAGATACCTGATTTCCATTAACAAAAACGGAATCATCTATCTATCTTCTGTCTCGTAAAAAGAGATATATATTTCCTCTTCTATCAGGACGTATATGTTGCATTGTATGTCACTACTTTAATAGCAATAGTAAGCACTTCCACGCAATTAATACTTAAACCCTACAGCCATATCCCACAAAGTAGTAAACCATAAGCAGAGAACAAATCAGGGAGAAATGAAAGAGGAGGAGTAGGCCGAAGCCTACTCCTCCAACCGATCGATCTTCCGCTGGCGACGCCGATGGCGCAGCCAGCGGATAAGAGGCCATCCGACCGCCACGAAGGCGGCCAGGGTGACCCCGAAGGCGATGGCTGGCAACAGCCAGCCGACGAAAAAATCAAGGGACATAGGTCCTCCAAATATAAGTAACGAACGGCTCGTGTTCGTTACTTCTTTTTCTCAACAATACTCTCATATTCTTGAGAAAAAATATTCGTAAGCCTCTACCCCTTACTTGTTTAGTAAGGAATATAGGCCTACACGGAAGTAAACGTTGTGACATTAAGGATAGGAACTAATAGAGAAGCTTCTTCTCTACTCTTCCTATTCCTCTCTTGTCTTTGCTTCCCCAAAGGGAAGCGGGAGGGGCACACACCATTGTGGCCCCTCCCTGCGGGTGGGTTAGCGTCGCCGGAAGGCGAGGGCTAACCCAACCAATACGAACACTAGCCCCAAAAAGACAGAGAGGTTGACCCCCCCCGTCACCTGGGGTCTCAGACCCTGGCTTCTCACCCTGCCCCCCTGGGGTGGGGGAAGGAGATGCAACAAGCTCACCCCCCGTTGAGGGAAGGAAGCTCGGGGTGGGCCCATAGAAGGGCCCATTGGGAGTCACGGTCGGGGCCGGCGTGCGTGTGGACATGGAGGTCGGCGTCGCCATAGGCGAGCCGGCCTCCACCTTGCCGCTGGCACCCAGAAGGGCGACCAGCAGCATGGCCGCCAACATGGCGGCCAAGACGAACTTCTTCACGGTCTCTCCTTCCTAGAAGTCATCTCCAAACATTGACAGTCAGAGCTTTGTGATAATATACTGGTAG
>CAZLAJ010000133.1:0-2063 GCA_964557525.1 uncultured Gammaproteobacteria bacterium
CGCTCGTCCTGCTCAGAAGACTTGCGTGCGTACAGACAGTACTTGATTTGCTCCACTTGATCCATTGCAAAGCAAAGGTACCGCCACGCATTCACAAAGTCTAGTACGAAGGTCTACCTAATGGTCAGCATGCCCTTCAATTATTGCGATTTCGTCAGTGTCAAGGCCATACATTTCATACACAAGACGATCGAGCTTCTGAGTTTGGCTGGAGATATCTGCATTAATGTCTGAGCTTTTTTTATCTATAGCCTGTTGAACAAGCTCATCAATACTGTTCTCCATCTCCGAATTAACGGGAGGCACGGGTATCTTTTTTAAATCTTCCGCGTTGATTGGCAAAGCGCCGCCCTGCATGTGCTGCATAGAAAACTTTTCTCTATACCAGAAATTTACTAACTTTGAATTCAGTAAGGCGGTTATAAGTTTCCCGTTATCATTAGGAATGATAACGTTGATCTTGCCCCCCAAGTATTTATTATTCGCTACAAATGATGCGCGTATTTTACTAGTCATTCTGCTTGTATAGATAATGTCGCAATCGATTTGCTTCTTAAAAGAATGTGATGAATACTGCTGGCTCGTTATGAATGTATTAATTTTAGATATTGCATATTCATGAACTTGGCTTGCCTCAACAAAAGAGTAGGTATTGTCCTTTTTCTCTGATTGTTTGTCTTGGGTTGAAGAGGAAGCAACAAATATATCCTTCGTAACAGATTTTAGAGTTTTTCCGTGAAGCTCGATCTTGGTCAATAGTTCTGGGTACGCGCTAATACTAACAGGTTCATCTATTGGATTATTTAATTCTAAGGTTTTAATTGGTGACGACATGTCTCTTATGTCAGCGAATTCCAGATATTTAACCTTACTTTCTGAGGTCGCCTTTTTTATTAAACTTACAAATGGGTAAGTTCCAACTTCAAACACATTGGCACGCGCAAAATCCGACAATGACACTACAGTATTCTTTCTTAGTAAATCTCGGAGCCCTTTAAGATTGTCGTAAATCAAGTACTGTTGAGGTGAAATATAGACAAGTGTGCCGTTTTTTTGTAGGTGCTTGAGCCCAGCCTCGAAAAAATATGTGTATAAGTTTATCATTCGTGAATGTTGAGAAATATCGTATTTTACAAGAGAAGTTTTTGTTTTTAGATCTATTTTTCTGTAATCAACATAGGGCGGGTTCCCAATTACGATATCGAATTGTGGTACTCCGAACATGTAGTCTGTATCAAAGAAATCTGCTGGCTGTGAGTTTTTAAATGGATCAAAGCTTTTTAGCTGGCTCTCTCTTTGATCACCCAAGAAGCTATGCTGACCGTTGCCAGTGAGCTTATAGTATTCAGTCTTCCATTTATCTTTACTGCTCGGTACGCGAGCGTTAAAGAACTTAGCTCGGACTTCTGCAAGTTTTTCATGAAGAGTGGAATCTGCGAACAAACCTGTCTGTTGTTCAAGCGGAAGCAAACTATTAGCGCATACGAATTTGAAGTCTAAGTTTGGGAGTGGTTCAACCCTGTTGTCGTCTTCATCATCAACCACAAGTGATAACCATGCACGAAGACGAGATATTTCTACTGCCATGGGTTCGATATCGACACCATAGATATTCTCTTGCACGATTCGGAGCTTAGTCTTATATGCATCAAAACGACCATCTAATCGTTCATACGTTTTTAACATTAGCTGTAGCATGCCCATCGGGAATGCGCCTGAGCCACATGCTGGGTCCAATACCTTCAAATCATCAAGTGTCTGAAGAACTCTAGCAGGAACTGTGTTGCGGTCTTTTTCGCCCCACAAATTACGCTTGGCGTTTGTGTGCTGAAGCTCCCACTCGCTATCAGAAATATCTAGTAGTTTATCTACACCTTCATTTAGATTCTCATTATCAAGTTTGGAGTATAAATGTTGTCGTAAAGACTCCTTGCACATATATGAAACGATCTCACGGGGTGTATAGAAAGCACCTTTTGCCTTGCGTGCTTGATCACCAGTCTCGGTTATCTGTGTAGCCAATAAGCTTTCGAAAACTCGTCCGAGCATCTCCGGGTCAATTG
>CAZLAJ010000134.1:0-1900 GCA_964557525.1 uncultured Gammaproteobacteria bacterium
AAATAGACAGATGCTGCTTTATATTTCTGCACCGCAGTTTGAAGTAATTGCAGTTTATTCCCGGTGAGTACAAGAAATGGAATATGCAGTTTTTGAAGTGTCTGTTCTACCTGTTGTAACCCTTCGATCATGAACGCATAATGAGCACGTTGTCTGTTTGTTATCTTCGGATAAAGGAAAAAGAGCACGATAAGAGGCAGTTTGCGGGAGAGTGCCTCCAGTTGCGCCGCATAGAGTGCGTGATTGTACTCTACCCGTTGGTCGCGAGACATAACATAGAGAACGCATTCGTAGTCTTGGGGAGGAGGAGTCATGTTTATTCGCTTGACTCTTGATGACATTTCTACATTAGAAGGAAGTGTGTTAGTCATTATGCTTATCACGATTATTCAGTTTAGTAAAGAGTATGCAGTTGAGGCTAATGAGAGATAGGCCTAAGATGTAGTCTTCGAGTGGGATGGTCCATAAGTTTAGATTTGTTTTTAAAGCTTCGTTGTATATAACAATGGGACGTGCCGTGAGGTAGAGATTGAATACGGTGGTTAGTAAGAATATAAAAATGAGGAAGATGAGAAACCGAGGGGTAATAAAAAGATGGGACTGCCAGAGAAAATCAATAAACAGAATGATACAGAGTACTCCTAGCACCATTGCGGTGTATGTGAGGTGGTGTATGACTGCGGTTCTGCCGATAATGGCAAGGATGAAGATAATAATTGGGTAGAGAGATCTGAGCTGAAGCACTGGTTTTTTGCTGCCATAGGGAAAATGACGAAACAGGAAGAGGTACGAGTACGAAACTACAAGAAAAAAGAACATCTCCTCAACCGGTACGTTAAGCAGGAGGAGTCCTAGGTTATATTTTGGATTAAATATCCAGAAGTAGTTCACCACGAAAAAGTCCCAGATGCAGTAGAGGAAGGTGGGAAGCAAAATGGGTACAGCAAGTTCACGTAGCGGAATGAGTTTATATTTCGGCCGTATAAAGTGCACAATAAACGGGCATGCCAGAATTATCAGATCGAGAATAAGGTATTCGGCTTTCATCTACGTTGTGCGGGTTAATTTATAATGGACAAGCCTGCAGTACGCGTTTTCCATCTTCCTTCATGTTGAGTGAATGGAGAACTTCCATGGCTTCTGTAGTTAAGATATCTGCCTGTTTGTTGATTTCTGGAATGACATTATGAGCGTGTGCCATATTAATGGTATATCTGATATCTTTTCGCTGCAAAATAATGTATTCAGCCCTTCTTTTTTACTTGCCGATGCCTGTAAAAAAGAGAATATATCGAATGAGCGTCTGTTTTGCTCCCGTATATCGAGCCTACGGGCTTCCCTATTTCTTTTTCAGTGCCGATGAGGCCGATCTCATATCATCTATCATTTGAAATACAATGCCGAGTTTTTGTGCAGCAGATCCGATCGTCTCAACGATGTGATGCGGTGCCTGCGCCTGAGGGGCCCCCATCATGAGAGGAAGAGAAAATGTACATCCTCCCGTCTTGTATGCATAGATAGCATATATCTCCTCTGAGGCGAAAGATTGTATCCGAAAACTACGGTACAGGTCTCTCATCTGAGCATTGCCCACTGCATAGCATATCAGAAGTTATTATTATTGACAATGATGTGCTGAAGTGTATAAAGTGAGACTATATGGATACTAATCAACCAAGCAAAGTAAATCCTTCTAAGCCCTTTCCCACAATTAATGAACAGTTTGTAGAAACGTGGAAGGTAACAAATGCTAATGTTATTCATCTGCTCATACTAGGAGCAGTATCTTTATTGCTCTTTTTCGGTTTTACTATCTTAATGGGTGCGGTAGGTCTCGTCGGAGGATTCGGGCTAGGTATTTTTACACAGTTTTCGCGAGGAATAGAGGGGGTGCCACCTG
>CAZLAJ010000135.1:0-1863 GCA_964557525.1 uncultured Gammaproteobacteria bacterium
TTTTCGGGTTCGACCGATTTTGGTATGCGAGCGTTTAGTTTGCCATTGGTAACATAGGGGCCGTATGGGCCACGCAACACTTTGACGTTGTCTTCAAATATCTTTATTTCCCTGTTAGCTTCAAGCTCTTGTTTTGCTGTGTATAGTTCTCGAGCCTTATCTTCGGTGACTTCAAACGGATCTAGCGGCTTGATAGAAACATATGTTTTGCCAACCTGTATGTATGGTCCGAACCGGCCAATATTGGCTTTTATCTCTTCGCCATCTTTGGTTGTGCCAACAACTCGAGGTAGCTTAAACATTTCTAGGGCATCATCTAGGGTTATAGTGTCGAGTCGGATGCCACCACCTGGAAATGGTGCAAACTGGGGTTTGTCTTCGTCTTCGGTGGCACCTTTTTGGAGCATCAGGCCGTATTTGCCGTAGCGGGCTATGATAGGTTTGCCTGTTTTGGGGTCGTTACCTAGTTCTCTGGCCTGTGAAGTTTCGCTACGACTAGCTTCGGACGCATTGCCAATGAGTGGGTGAAATAGCTTGTAAAAATCGGCAATAGATTTTTGCCAGACAAGTTTGCCGTCGGCTACTTGGTCAAATTTGGCTTCGGCTTCTGCTGTAAAGCCGGTATTTATAATATCGTCGAAATATTTTACCAGAAAATCGGTTGTGACATCGGCTAGGTGGGTTGGCAGTAGTTTGGATTTGTCAGCTCCGTAGTTTTCTTGCTCGACTGTACTAGTGATATTTCCAGCCTTTAGATCAAACACTTTAACATCACGGCTGTCACCCTCGAGATCGGCTTTTTCTATGTAGCCCCTGGTTTGGATAGTGCTGATAGTTGGCGCATAGGTGCTAGGTCGGCCAATACCTAGTTCCTCTAGCGTGCGCACTAGGCTGGCTTCGGTGTATCTGGCAGGTGGTTTGCCAAATGTCTGCCTAGCCGTAATGGTTTCATTTTTTAAAATATCGCCTGATTTGACGGCTGGTAATAGCGCGTCTTCTTTGCCACCGCCATAAACACGTAAAAATCCGTCAAAAACCAATACTTCACCTTTGGCGACGAATTTTTCTGGCCGAGTGCTTATATCTACAACTATCTCAGTTCGCTGTATCTTGGCCGGCGTCATTTGGCTGGCTACCATACGGCGCCATATTAGCTGATATAGTTTTACCTGGCTAGCATCAGCCCCGGCCTCGAAATGGGCCAGGTTTGTTGGGCGGATGGCTTCGTGAGCCTCTTGAGCACTGGCATTTTTGGTTTTGAATTGTCGGACCTGGTGATACTGTTTGCCAAAGTTTTTTTCGATGTATTCACCGGCAGCAGCTATTGCCTGGCCGGCCAGGTTGGTGCTGTCGGTACGCATGTAGGTGATGTGGCCATTTTCGTATAATCGTTGAGCTAGGGTCATAGTTTGTTTGACACTATAGCCCAGTTTGCGGGCGGCTTCTTGCTGTAGTGTGCTGGTTGTAAATGGGGCCGATGGGTTGCGCTCGCTTGGTTTTTGTTTGACATCTGCGACCGTAAACTCGGCAGTTGAGCAGCTATTTAGTATAGCCGTGACTTCTTTTTCGTTATCTGGCCGGCTGTTTAGCTCGGCTTCTATACGATCGTCTTTTTTGGAAAATATACCCTGTATGCGGTAGCTACTAGTGGCAGTAAAATCGCGTATTTCACGTTCTCGTTCGACTATTAGCCTGACAGCTACGCTTTGAACACGGCCGGCACTTAGCCCTGGCTGGACCTTTTTCCATAACACTGGCGATAGTTCGTAGCCGACAAGCCTGTCTAACACTCGCCTAGCCTGCTGAGCATTTACTAGGTCGATGTCTACCTGGCGCGGTGTTTTGATGGCGTCTTTGATGGCG
>CAZLAJ010000136.1:0-1846 GCA_964557525.1 uncultured Gammaproteobacteria bacterium
ACGCGCACCGATCCAGAGAACATCGGGTACATTGCCCACATCAACGAGATTTTGGGGCGAGACCATTTCCATAACAATCGGAATGCCCACTTTTTCTTTTACTTCTTTTACCCATTTGATTCCTTCATTGCCTACCCCTTGGAACGAATGAGGTTTAGTCCTCGGCTTCCATAGCTGTGCACGGAGCGCATGTGCTCCCGCTTTTTTTACCGCGTGTGCAATGCCTAGTATCTGTTCTCGAGAGGTTACCGAACAGGGTCCGGCAACAAGTAATGGTTTATGCTGTAGTAGCGTGGATCGTGTGATCATATCTTTGTGTATAAACTGGTAATAAATCAAAAGCTTCATCCGTTTCCTGTAGGGTTCGTTGTGCCTCTGCTATCTCTTTCTGAGTTGGCACGGCAGTTCCATTGCCCACCTTCGTACACTGGAGAGCGGCAACTAAGTTAGCATACACAACTGCCTCTTTTACTGTTTTACCCTTAACAACTGCATATCCAAATGCTCCCCGAAATACATCCCCAGCTCCGAGCGTATCAACTGCCTTTACACGGTAAGAGGGGATATGAGATATTCCATCATCTACGATGTAGCTCCCTTTCTCACCGGCGGTCATAATGATGGGTTTTCGGTACTGTTTAGCAAGCAGCTCAAGTTTTTCAGTCAAATTCTTACCGCTCATTTTTTCAACTGCCTCAATCGGCAGAATGAGATAGTCTACATAAGAAAACATCTCAAGCGTAACGGGGGATACTTCGGTAGACGGATCGTAGATAATTGGCGCACCAGCTTTTCTCTGCTTATAGCAGGTCTTAAGTACTTCTGGCTCTGTTCTGTCGAATAGAAATAGATCGACAGACCTAATCAACTCAGAAGATATCTTCATTGCCTGGTGCTGAAGGTGATCTTTAATTATGGTACGCGAACCATTTGATCCATTTAACAAAACCGTGTTCACCTTTGTCCTCGACAGCTTGGTGTTTACGACATCAATATTAAAATCATTAAGCATTAACTCTATACACTCTCCCGCTTCATCATCCCCATATGAGGTTACAAAAGTACTCTTAACACCAAGGTTCGAGAGGAGTATCAATGCAGCGGCAACAGGCCCACCAACTGAATGAACCATCTCAACGCTCTTCAATTTCGATCCCTCGTTGGGGTATGCGTCAAGAACGCATGTTCTATCTAGTACAACCTCTCCGATGCCAAGTACGTTCATATGTATAAAATGAAAAAACCGCCTTTCGGCGGTTGGTAATGTCTTAAATAAACAAAACTAACCGCCAAGTGAGCGGGTAAAGTAAAAGAAAAAGCCCCAATTCTTAACAGTCAGTTTTGACATAACAAGAATTATAACAAACAAAAACAAATTGCAAGTAAAAACTACATACATATCTCTTATGCTCCTCTGTGATACAATGTACTGAATGATCTTCACCAGTCCAACATACGGAAAGGTAAACCTCAATCAGCTAAAAGAAATCGTATCAGCCTTCATGAAGCAGGATAAAAAGGCAAAGTACCAAGTGATTATCGGTACCGATTCTCAACGGATTAAAGGAAATACCTATGATTTTGTCTCTGCGCTTGTTATTCATCGTGTGGGAACAGGGGCAATATATTTCTGGAACCGAGAAGTTGTTACGAGAAAAATATCTCTGAAAGAACGTATTTACGAAGAGGCCACACGGTCGCTTACTGTATCAGAATACTTTGTCTCATTCTTCGTGTTAAACGGGATATCTAAGTATGGAATACAAATACATGTTGATATTGGGAATAACGGGGCAACGAGAGAGATGATTCAAGAGGTGACCGGAATGATTCGCGCAAGCGGATT
>CAZLAJ010000137.1:0-1818 GCA_964557525.1 uncultured Gammaproteobacteria bacterium
GGAAAAGAAAACGACCTGTGTGGCAAAGATGAACAGTTCAAGCAGATAGAGCCATACCTCTCTGGAAAGACCCTCACTCCCGAGGAAGAAGATGCAAAAAAGAAACTATTCGAAGAACATCCTGATCTTAACGAGTTCTATAACAACATAACTGACGCCCCTAATGAAGCATTCCCCTGTCGCTATGAACACCTCAGCTTTAAAGCTGGTAGACAGTTTATGACCGGAGAAACCGCTCTAAAGTATGTACGATCTCGCCACGGTCTGCAGGATGGGGGGGACTTCGGGCGCGCATCCCGCCAGCAGCGCTTCGTACAAGCGGTAAAAGAGAAAGTCTTCTCCATTACTTTCATTCCCAAGATCGTACCTCTTCTTGATGAGATGAAGAAGCATATCACCATGGACATTACGGTAGAACAGTTGCAGAAATTTATTTCAGAAGCTCCGACTGCCGGTTCATACAAAACCACTAACTTTGTGCTCAGCACCGATAATTTACTGACTCCTGCGAAGGCTGCCGATGGACAGTATATCCTCCGCGCAGAAGAAGGTGAGGATGTATGGACAAGCGTTCAGCAGGGTATTAACAATGTCATTTTAGGCATCACTCCCACCCCCACACCATTGCCCACCTCGGCGGTAAAACAACCGATAAAGATAAAGGCATCACCTACCCAATAGAACTATGAGTGAGAACGTAATGATCGTGTATAAGCCCGTATCAGTAACCCCTCTCCAATGTATTGATCGAATCAGAAAACTCTATCCTCGCCTTCAGTCAACTAAAATCGCTTATGCCGGAAGACTAGACCCAATGGCAGAAGGAACTCTCCTTCTTCTTTTGGGAGAAGAATGTAAAAAACGAAAGGAGTATGAGAGTTTAGAAAAAACCTATGAGTTTGAGGTATTGTTCGGTGTGAGCACTGATACCAATGATGTCATGGGAATGCCAACCTCACCCGTAATACGCTCCTACATTAAAGAAACATATATACGTAATCTGCTTCCCCAACTAATAGGCTCATATCCGCAACCCTATCCAGCATACTCATCTGCACGAGTACAGGGAAAACCGCTCTACTGGTGGGCGATGAGAAATCGACTAAATGAGATCGAGATCCCCAAGAAGCAAGTAGATGTTACATCTCTTACGCTCAATAACCGCAGAACCATTACTCAACGGACAATACTCAATATTTTTGAACAAAAGATTTCCCCCGTTATAGGAAACTTCAGGCAGACAGAGATCCTTCATGCTTGGCATTCATTACTCACCCTGAATCCATCTCTTTCCCTCCCTGTATATTCATTTACAGCAGCAGTATCAAGTGGCACTTACATCCGCTCACTTGCTCATACTATAGGCATGTTGTTAGATACCCATTCACTTGCGTTTTCTATCAAGCGAACAGCAGTCGGGCCATATAAAATATCCTCTGCCATTCAGGTTTAAATACTATTAATCGTTGGTATAATAAGAATCAAATAAGAAACAGCCGGGATGGCGGAACTGGCAGACGCGCACGGTTCAGGGCCGTGTTCCCGCAAGGGAGTGGAGGTTCAACTCCTCTTCCCGGCACTTGCGTTTGAAGATTAAGAAAAGAATTAAGTAAGCTTACAAAGCATCACAACAAGGAGGAGTCGCCTAGAGGCCTATGGCAGAGGTTTGCTAAACCTCCGAGGGTCTAAAAGCCCTCGCGCGGGTTCGAATCCCGCCTCCTCCGCCCCCCACCACACCGTTGCAAAAACGGTCACCTGAAAAGCACACCGTTGCCCGCTGCAAAACATTTTCAGGAAATGATTAAATAGATTGATGTG
>CAZLAJ010000138.1:0-1729 GCA_964557525.1 uncultured Gammaproteobacteria bacterium
ATCTTATCCTGCTCAAGTCTTACTTGAACGATACCACTTGATGAAGGTGAGAAAAGCACTAGACGTGCAGGAGCACCGGTAGAGTTGGGTAGACCAATGGCGGTCTTACCGCGAATAGTGCCCAGCCAGCTTCGACTTCCGCTAGGGGCTGATGCAGTAGCCTTTATCAGACCATCTACACCGATCACATAGCAGCGGTTTGTAGTGACGCCTGCTTCTCTCATGGTGGTGAAGAACCAGCAGTGATCGTCACTGAAGACGCAGGTGGAGTCGATCAACTGACCTGACAGGTTAGGAATAGCCACCGAATCGTTAATTCCAGGTTGTTCGCTGTTGAAAACAAATGCCACCTGGAGGTTACCGATGCGGTAAAAACCGAAGCCAAACTTGGCTCCAACCCAGAACAGAGTCTGATCGGTAAGTACTGTGCCAAGCCGGCGTGGTGGCATTTCAAGCCCCCCTATCTTATCTCCTGAACGAAGGAGAACGCCGTTAGTAACCCAGTACATATGGTCACCATTGGCATCGAAGAGGGGTAGGCTGCCATACGAGTCTACGTTGAAGCGGGTCCGCTGACCATCAGCAGTGATGACAGCGATCTGACCACTTTGACCGATGAGTGTCGACTCGGCAGAAATTCTGTAGCGTCGCAGCGGATCGAGATCGCCCGCGAGTACAGACATATCTGATCGCTGGTCTACTGTCCCTTGTCGACTCTGTTTGAACATGCCCCGCTTATACCGACCATTTTCATGGTACAGATAGCGGTAGACGCCGTGCTGTAGGGTTGTATACAGCACTGTTCCGCGGGTTTTCAACACTTCAGTTGCTTTCACTCTCCTTTGAGTGATGATTCGTTGCTTGATAGCCGCAGGAGCCGGTTGGTTACAGTGAGGACAGAGGTTGCGGTAGTGTATCTTCCCGCATCGTGTGCAGGTAGTCTCGCGCAGCGATTCCAGCAGTCCGAGTGGAAATATGCCCCGCATCTCCTTGACAAACATCTGCACAAAGAACTCGAGGAGTTCATCGGGCAAGATGCTGAAATGAGGTAGACCTGAAGGATAGATGACGTGCGGGTGGAAGATAGTGATGTGATGTAGTGGTCGCAATTCATCTGGTATGTACTCCTTCGGGTCATCGGGCTCATACACCCCTGCATAGGGGTCAAGGTAGAGCAGACACATCAGCACAAGCATGCTGAAGATACGCCAGTCGGAATCTGCGTTTTGGGGTTTGACCAGCTCGAGAGTTTTTACTCCCCGCGTCTGGTCGCACAGGAGCGGATCCACAAAACGCTTGGTATAGGCGAGTGGAGGCCACTGACCATAGCCGAAGCTATCTGAGTCAATCAACCATGGTTCAGTGTGGTTGGTGACGAGTATGTTGAGCTCACTCAAATCACCAATGATGACGTCTTTCTGGTGGACTCCTTGAAGAGTTTTCCAGAGAGTAGTCAGCAACTGCATAACCTTGGTTGTTGGTACCCCTTGATCCCGAAAGGATTTTTGGGTGTAGCGTACAAACAGCTCGGCATCCTGCAAGTAGCGCATGACATAGCCGACTATAATCCTACCTGAAGTATCGTAGGCGAGTGCTTCAGGCGTGACTACGTGGTCGGGTAGACCTGAGGGGAAGGCAGGCTGCTTGTGTTGGTACAAGCGGCTGAGGCTTCGGGCTTGTTCCTGGGCATGTGTCAGACCTTGGAAATCAGGGTAGTCTTGTGTCTTGA
>CAZLAJ010000139.1:0-1689 GCA_964557525.1 uncultured Gammaproteobacteria bacterium
CGTTATATTCGCCGTTTCTAATCTCTTCAAGCATCTCCATGAATACTGGACGCTGCGCAGACATTTTGGCGGAATGGCTTTCTTGTTTAACTTTTACCACATCTAGTCCCTTTGCGAGTGCTAAATCTGCCATTTCTTTTAGCTGTGAATCGATGCTCATGGCCTGTCGCTCGTCTTGTTCGGAAGACTTACGCGCGTATAGGCAGTACTTGATTTGCTCTGCTTGCTCCATAGTGAAGCAAAGGTACCGCCAAAGCGTATTAAAAGCTAGGATTATTATGAAATAACGCTAAATGTTGTGTAGCTCTGGAACAACAGATGTAAATGGCGTAGAATAGAAATATTATGCACGGAGTTACAAAATAAAAATGCAAAGTGGAATAATTGATAACCACAGCCGAGTTTTAGCTGATGAAATTGCAAAAATTGCTCCACATTGTGAATCTATAGATATAGCAGTTGGTTATTTTTTCTTTAGTGGTTTCGAAGAGATAAAGGACCTTATCAAAGATATTCCAATTCGTATCCTTGTAGGAATGGAGTTGGATCCAAAAGTTATAAGTGAACTAGGCAAAAACTATCAAGACGGTACAAGCTTTAAGTCAAAGATAGGAAGTTATAACAGTGCTACTCGTTCAGAGAAAATCGATAACTTTATTGAAACTTCTATAGCAAGCATCAATAGTTTGAGAGATTTCGACGAAGTCACTAGTAGCGAAACGTTAGATATTCTATTTGAGAAACTCAAGAACGGCACCTTAGAGATTAAGATGTCATCCGAAGAAGAGCATTCCAAGTATTATGTGTTCCGACTAAAGAAAGATACTGATATCGGCTCTCTATTCCCTAACGGGCTAGTAATTATGGGTTCAAGCAACCTTACTACCAGCGGTCTTCGTAAACAGGGTGAAAAAAATCATATGTTCACTGAACCAAGCTACATTAAGGAATGGAGTGATACATTTGACCGAGAGTGGAATGACGCACGTGCAGTAACCTTGATCGACAAAACTGACGCTCCTGAAATTGTTGATAGGTTTAAGAAATCGACCTGGCCATATAAAACTCCAAGTCCATATCATGTGTACATAAAGGTGCTTCGCGAATACTTTGGAGATCTTGAAGATGAGGACGTCCACATGCCTCATAAAATTACGGGCGGACTCTACAATAACCTAAAATATCAGATCGATGCGATCAAAGAAGGCATAGCAAAGATTGATGACTACAATGGAGCGATTATTGCAGACGTTGTTGGTCTAGGTAAATCAATCATTGGCTCAACGATTGCTTACAACTTATATAAGAGAGATGACTTATACACGGTAATTATTGCACCACCCCACCTATGTGATCAGTGGCAAGAATACATGGATAAATTTGGCTTCACAGGCAAAGTTTGGAGTCGAGGAAAAATAAAAGAATGTTTCGATTACTACAAAGAAGATAAGCGACCAAAACTCATCGTAATTGATGAGGCGCATAGATTCAGAAATGAACTAACGTATGACTATACCGACATTCACCAATTAGCAATTGGACACAAGGTTCTACTTCTCTCTGCAACACCTTTCAATAACGATCCAAAAGATGTGTATGCATTGATTAAACTTTTCCAGATTCCTGGTGCTGCAACACTAAAGACTGCAGAGAATCTCGGAATGGCCTTCCGCGAGTTAATTCGAGAAT
>CAZLAJ010000140.1:0-1666 GCA_964557525.1 uncultured Gammaproteobacteria bacterium
CCGTCCACTCAAACTGGAGGCTAAAGCGCTCCGCTTGGCAGGTAAGCTTCTCGATCTCTGCTACAAAGATGCAGGGATTGATAAGAACGGGGAGGATGAGGCGCACCGGATTCTTACAAGTGGCGCCGCTCTCAAAAAATTCCTTGAGATTGTGAAGGCACAGGGCGGGGATGACCAGATCTCATCTCGAACATTAAAAACAAAAGCAAAAAAGACAGAGATCATCTCTAAGAAATCTGGTAGAATAAAGGAGATAAACAACTATAACGTAACCGCTGTTGCGAAGGTGCTCGGAGCGCCGCAGGATAAGTTCGGCGGACTCTACCTTCTCAAGAAACTTGATGAGACTATTTCAAAACATGAGGCAATTGTTGAGCTGTACTCAACCGATCCGTATAAGTTAAAGGAGGCTGAGGTCACCCTCCAGAACTTCCCGATCTATACCATCGAATAACTATGAAAAAGCTTCTCATTATCATCGGACTATTTTTCTTCATCGGAATACTAGGATACTTCTGGTTCCGTGAAGGAACAATGGCGGTAAATAAACTGGACAACCAGACAAAGATGTTTGTCATCCAAAAAGGACAGAACGTAGATACGATTGCGCGCAATCTCGCTGCAGAAAACTTAATTAGAAGCCGCATCGTCTTTTTTGTCGTCGTGAAGATGATGGGATATGATAAAAAGATTCAGGCGGGAAGCTTCCGCCTCTCCCCTTCAATGAATGTATACAAAGTCGCAGACGAGCTGACTCATGGAACGCTTGATAAATGGATCACAGTTAAAGAAGGATTGCGGAAAGAAGAGATCGCAGAACTCTTTTCCGAAGAGTTTGGCATTCCAGTAGTTGAGTTTAATACAGCGGCCAAGGAAGGCTACCTCTTCCCAGACACCTATCTCGTTCCAATCGGAGCAAAAGCTGAAACAGCAGTATCTCTTTTAACAAACACATTCAATCAAAAATACACGTCAGAAATGGCAGCTCAGGCAAAAGCTAAAGGCTTAACTCAGGATGAAGTTGTCACTCTCGCCTCAATTGTTGAGAAAGAGGCAACTGCAAACGACAGACAGGAGATTGCTGATATTCTTTACAAAAGGTACAAAAATGATTATCCACTGCAGGCAGATGCAACTGTGCAGTATGCCCTTGGCTATCAGCCTGATGAAAAACGGTGGTGGAAAAAATATACGACACTCGATGACCTAAAACTCAAGTCGCCGTACAATACATATATAAATAACGGTCTACCGCCTGCACCCATCTCAAATCCAGGAATAGCAGCAATACAAGCTGTGCTGAACGCTAATGAGAACACCCCATACTTCTTCTACCTCCATGACAAAAACGGCATCAGCCACTTTGCTAAAACCTACGAAGAACATCAGAAGAACATACAAAAATACCTTCAGTAACCAGATATTGACTTCTTATATTTTTGTCCTATAATACTTTATAGTAATAATATATCGCTATATAGGTAGCAGTTAATATTTATACACCCGTCTATGACTAAACTAGAATTTAGAGGTCACAGCCAAGAACCAACACCCAGCACACTCATCAAACTCCCATGGGAGATACCCCTGAGGGCGCTCGAACTCGAAAACCTTACAATGCTCGCCGGAATAAAGATCGGAGAAACCAGAATACTTAAAGACTTTA
>CAZLAJ010000141.1:0-1441 GCA_964557525.1 uncultured Gammaproteobacteria bacterium
GGGCAACGAGAGAGATGATTCAAGAGGTGACCGGAATGATTCGCGCAAGCGGATTCGACATTCGCATCAAGCCCTACTCATTTGGCGCTTCAAAGGTAGCTGATAAATATACATAACTCCAAAGCACAACAACGTCATTGTGTCAATATCAAATATAGTTGTTTATGTTTAGGCGCAGAGTATTTTCTAAACAAACTCTTTCAGATTACCTTCGGTGATGATGAACTCTTTACCCTCCCCACTCACTATCTTATACGCAGCCTTCCGAACAATACTCTCAACAGTTCTCTCGAGTGTACGAATACCAGCGTCGAAGCCCAATGGACGCGCAAGCTTTGCCCACACCGTATCGTCAATTCTCAACTGATTAACTGCTAAACCTGAAGCAGTGAGATACTTCGGCAAAACGTAGTTTTTTGCTATGTGGATTTTTTCTTCATCGGTATAGGAAGGCATTTGAATGAGTTCAAGTCTATCAAGCACTGCCGTTGCAACGTTTGCCGTGTTATTCGCTGTTGCAATAAACAACACTTCTGATAAATCAAACGGAAAGTCTATAAAGTAATCATGAAATGTTCTGTTTTGGGTTGGGTCTAGAATCTCAAGAAGAGTTCCCATAATTGCGGCACGGGATTCCGGGGTTACACGGTCTAGCTCATCGAGGAGAATAACGGGATTTTTTGTACCCGCTCTTCTGATTGCGCGAATAACCATACCAGGCTCTGCCTCCATCGATGTCTTAGACTGACCTCTCAGGTCAAGTGCGTTTGACAATCCTCCAAATGGAATGCGGATAAACTTACGACCGAGCGCTTCTGCAATCGAATAGGCAATGGTTGTTTTTCCTGTCCCTGCAAGTCCGACAAAAAAAAGAGAGGGCGCATGAAAAACCGTCGACTTCAGATTCTGCCTTTGAACAATGAGCACAGAAAGGTATTCAATTACCCGTTTCTTGATTTCTTCAAGACCGTAGTGGTTTTTATCTAATACTTCTTTTGCTTTATGGATATCTAAAACATCCTCTGATCGTTTCTCCCAGGGTAAAGCAGTTATCCAGTCTATATATTTTTCTGTTATATCTATCTGACTGAGGTTGCCCCCATACTTCATAGACAGTTCTATCCGTTCTATCTGCTGACCTGCTTTTTCCTTCAGTTCAGCTGGCATAACCGCTTCTTGCAGCTTAGCCTTCAGCTTCAGAACCTCTGGTAATGGAGTTGAGTTCATGTATTTAGCAGACTAGCAATCTGCTTGACAAATTGATAAGAGTTTTGTATAAATTATGTGGTGCTCTTGGTTACGAAAGGTGCACCTTCATACACCTTACGTAATCAATTTAGCAACCAAGCGTATTTTCATTTTAAAAGTTTTTTCGAATAAAATCTATGGCGACGAAGACTTCGGTTCAACCTCTCTTTAATAATGTATTAGTTAGACCATT
>CAZLAJ010000142.1:0-1292 GCA_964557525.1 uncultured Gammaproteobacteria bacterium
GGCGCTGGTATTACTACTACGGCCGAGATTTAAAGCTTTAGATCTTTACAGTAATCCAAAATCTTCATTTTTTACTGCGTAAGGGTATTTTTGCTACTATGAAACGATGAGAAGCTGCATAACGTGTGGAGGGGAACTACTACGAAAAAGTGGGATAATAGAGCGTATGGTGATGAAAAAGGAGGGAAAGAAAATCCAACGAGTACAGACATACCGTTGTGAGAATGGTCATTCAGTAACCTTGGAGAAACGAGTAGTTTGGGATGATGGTTTCATAGAACATGTGGTGTATGTCTACCTTAGATGTTTGTCACTTAATACAACAATCGATATTATCAGAGAACAGTACGAGCAAGATATATTAACGAAAGGATTGATTCTTGATTTCATAGAGGCAGTGGCTGATGTCATTCCCACCCTTGATGAACTTGATAGTATCTATCAACCAGTCAGAAGTGGATATATTGCAGTAGATGGCGTATGGTTTCATTTTGATGCAGAAGAGATGGTACTGCTTGTTGCCTTTGATCCTGACACCTTTGACATCTTAAGCGCTCGGTGGGAGGAGGATGAAACAGAGTATGGGTATGAACGGTTACTGACGGATGTCGTTAACAAACTAAAAGCCGTGAATGTAAAAGGAATCTACAGCGATGGAGATCATGGGTTTATCAGATGTGTAAAGCGTCTTTTACCTACCGTTCCTTTACAGGTCTGTGTTTTTCACAAAGAGTTACGAATGGGACAGATAGTTCCCGTTAAAAGTGTGAGACTATCCAAACAATTAACAAACAAGCAGAAACATGACATTAAGGTTTTCCAATTACTGTTTCGTGATGTCATCTATGCGGATACAAAAGAACAATCTATTGCAGCATTAAAACGGCTACAACAATATGTAGAGAGTGATATGCATGAGTATCCTGAACGATTTGCAAAAGCGTATCGATCACTCACCCATAACTTCAAGTATACCCTTACTCATTTTGATCATCCTCAAATGAAACGAGATAATAACTTACTGGAATGCTTTAATGGCATTATCAAACCCCGCCTTACCTTAATGAAAAGTTTTAAGAAGAAAGAAAACCTTAACCGCTATCTCAAATTGTTCTTAACTGAATTTCGATTTCATCCTTTAAAAGAATCACGATTTACAGAACGAAATGGAAACTCACCTCTTCAAATCGCTGATGCATACCTTCCTCCTTTTTACAACTTCCTCACCTTCTTACGAGCTTCTTTTCACCTCTCTTATCACCTCAAAAAGCCGTAATTCTACTACCAGCGCC
>CAZLAJ010000143.1:0-1160 GCA_964557525.1 uncultured Gammaproteobacteria bacterium
GGGAACAAAATACGTCAATCTACCTTGCAAAAAGTACCGTATATGATTATAATTGGAGAGAAAGAAATCGAAAAATCAAATATAAAAGATCAAAAATCAAAAATTGAAGATATACTTGTTTCAGTAAGAACAAGAGAAGGCAAAGATCTTGGACAAGTAAATCTTTATGAGTTTATTAATACACTAAAAGACCACATTGAGAAATACGAATAACTTTGGTTTTAGACCATATACACCCCGTCCTGCCGCAGGAGGATTCCGACGACCAGGAGGCTTCAATCGAGGTAGATACCAACAGCAACAGACAAATCATAAATTTTACTTTACCAATCAGCGTATTGAGGCGCCTCAACTGCGTGTTATTGACTTTGAAGGTAAACAGGTAGGGCTATTAAGCCGTGATGAAGCCCTCAGAGAAGCACAGACACGCGAGCTTGATTTAGTTCTCATCGCACCCAATGCACAGCCGCCAGTAGCAAAAATAATCGATTTTAAGAAATTTTTATATCAAGAAGAGAAAAAAGCACGCGAAGCAAAAAAAGGAATTAAAAAGAGTATTGTGAAAGATGTGAATTTATCACTATTTATTGCACAAGCTGACCTGGACAGATTAAAAGATAAAACAAAAGAATTTTTAGCAGATGGCAATCAAGTACGCCTTAACCTAACATTAAAGGGCAGAGAGCTTGGCAAAAAAATGATGGCATTCGAGCTTATGAAAAAATTTATTAGTGAACTTGAAGAAGTAAATATATCGAAAGAACCAAGAATCGAAGGAAGAGTTGTGCGCGCGGTCATCTCGAGAAAAAAGTAATAATCAGTTTGAAAAATAATAAAATTATCGTATAATGTGTGCTTATCCGTTCTGATAATTTAAAATTACCATGAGTAAACAAAGAACAGACAAATCGGCAGCAAAACGTTTTAAAGTAACCAAAACTGGTAAAGTATTGCACAGATCTCATTATTTGAGACATTTGCGCAATAGTAAAAGTAAAAGACAGATACGTGATCTAAAAACAATGAAACCTTTAATTGGTGTATTTGAAAAGAAAGTTAAACAAATGCTCGGTGTAGCATAACTAAAATATGACTAGAGTAAAAGGTGGTATAACAACCAAAAGAAAACACAAAAAAACATTAACGCTTGCAAAAGGCTA
>CAZLAJ010000144.1:0-1144 GCA_964557525.1 uncultured Gammaproteobacteria bacterium
TTTTTCATGCTTCGATGTTTGAAAGGTAGTTATTGAAATTATCCTGCGCGGAGTAATATTTCAGAATGTCCCGCGCGGTTTTTTCGTAGTCAGTTAAGAATTGTTCCTTAAGCCAGGTAAGCAGCGTTTCAGTGTGGTATTCCGTACGGATATTTTCCGGTTCGGCTTGGTCGAAATAGTCGGTTTGCCAATGCACTACCGGAATGCCGTCTTTGCTAATAGCCAAATTATAAGAGCTATCGGCCAACGCTTCAAACGCGCGCTCCAGGCTGCAATCAAAATATTCAGTAGGTAGGCAAAGATGGCGGGCAAAGTCGATAAAAACGTATTGCCCGGAAAGGTTGTCTTCATTTACCCCGGCATCGACTATTTCCCAGTCGGCAACGGGAAGCGGGGCAGGAATTTGCTCTTGTGTCATGGCTGTTTGTTTTTTGTCTTTCAATACTTCAAAGATATATATTCCCATCCGCATATCCAAATTTTTGCCCCAATTTTTTAAAATATTTTTCATCCGGAATAAATATTAGCCGTCAAAATTGCCATGCTATATATAAAGGTATATATTGCAGAAAAAACGAAATGGCACGAAAAATCACAGTAGAAAATTCGAAAGTCCGCACCCTCCGCGTATCGCCGGAGGTTCACCGACAATTAACCGATGCCTGGAGAAAGGCGCAAACCGATGCCGGGCAACTGTTCAGCCTGCAAACGTTCACGGAGCGCCTTATTCAAGATTCGTTAACCGCAAAAGTTAAACAAGATGACATTACAGGATAACATTTTGCCCGCCATTGCCGGGATAGCCATTCTTTTACTTGTAGCGCGTTCTATCTGGCAATACGAGGCAGAATACTATGACGACTTAAAAAAGTCCGCACGCGGCCCCGTAAGGCCGTCAGGACAGAGTACCGCCAATACACCGCCACCGGCGCAAAATGGTTCTATTGATCCAGAAATACATGACGATATCGTTTTGGATGATGAAGAAAAAGAAACCATCGCGCGGATAAGCGAAGTGAGAACACGGGTAGAAACCCGGATCGCTGCCCTTCAAGCGTTGGGCCTGGAAATTGTGAACAGCGACAAAGTGAACATCAAATAACAAACTTTTTTAAAGTACCTAAGAAATGAAAAACAATCTCAT
>CAZLAJ010000145.1:0-1052 GCA_964557525.1 uncultured Gammaproteobacteria bacterium
AAACCTTCTCAGGAGCACTCCTCTCACATCGTGGTCCACACCACGCCATAAATGATAGAGAAGTTGAAAAGCTATTGAGGAATATGAAATAACTTGACACGTTGCACATTACTTCGACTGCTCTACTACCGCTTTTCCATGCTTAGCATCTATTTGTTGTCCTGCCCGGGCTGCACTTTCTTCTCGTTGTGCATGTAGTTGTAATTTATGCTCTACATCCTTAGGAAGACCGCCCTCCGTTGATCCAACCGGAACCTCGTATTGAATACCTTTTTTTTCTGCCATATTAATACTAAATAACTAATAAAACACTATTGTATCTGATGATGCTCTTTTCAAAAGTGATGCATATCACTACTTACCTATGATGAAAGAGAGAATAAGCTGTTGAAAGAATATAAGAATGGAAACAACGATAAGGAAGATTACAAATAATATTCCAAACAGAGGTATAGAGGATATGATCTTCTTTATACCCCTAATCAACTCCTGAAAGAAATCATCTTCTATTACGGTATTTGCCATACGCGTGTTGACAGAAATAGAAATGACACCTAAGAGGTCATCTTCATAAAGGCGTTGCCCGATTACACTTGACACTAATTGTAAATTTTTCAGTTAGTGTCTATGAATACTCAGAGTAAACGTGATTACCTGTCACTTCTTCGTACTCGTTATCAGTTTCTTTCGCATCGGAAGGAGAAATCATCGCTGATAGATGAAGTGGTTGCTAATCTCCAGGTTACTCGAAAACATGCGATAAAACTGGTAAACAAACCGGTGTATATGCGAGCAGTACCTCGCAGAAGGAAAAAAGAAACCTATGGCTATGATTTAATAGTTCCTTTAAAAAAGCTCTGGGAAGTAGCCGGCTATCCCTGCTCGAAACGACTAAAACCTCAGATAAAAGAACTCATCCGTAAGTTAGAAGAGTTTCAGGAGCTTAAACTTCATGGGAATCAACGCAGTCTCCTTACTCGCATGAGTTCATTTACCATTGATAAACTCCTGGCCTTTGAGAGATTACAGGTAAAACAACATGGATTATCAGG
>CAZLAJ010000146.1:0-1037 GCA_964557525.1 uncultured Gammaproteobacteria bacterium
TGTTCGTGCAAAAACGCGAGCCTGCTGGAACCACTAAGAACCCAAAGCAATTCCACCACCACGTTCTTAAAACTGATGCGTTTAGTGGTGAGTATAGGTATGCAACCATTGGAAAGATCAAATTCCATCATGGTCGCACCAATGTTTACAGCCGCCACATCTTGTGGGCCGTGCTGAAGTAATTCTTCGGGAGTCCTGCCGAGTTTATCGACCAGCTTTCGAAGAATCTCAAGATACGCATATTCTCCGTACATATTTGTCTCTCCTTAAGAGCTTATTTGTTTATTGGAATATTTGTTATTGTAACCTTAGCAGATTTTAACACGGTTTCACCATCTGCATTAGATGAACCTTCACCGTAATAAAGATTTTTAATTCCTGATGCTGCAATTAATTTTGCACAAACAGCACAGGGAAAATGCGTTACATACATATCTAAGTCTTTAAGAGAAATTCCTAGTTTAGCCGCTTCTGTTATAACCATTTGTTCTGAATGAATTGTAGATGCAAGTTCTGGGCGCTCGCCAACCTCCATATAATCTCTAAGTGCACCAACTTGATAAGGAGTATGATCATCAGGCATTCCGCGGTTATAACCCTTTAAAACAATTTTATTATCTTTTGTAACAACTGCGCCAACCTGCCTCCACCAATCACTGCTTTTTTCGGCTTCTTGATAAGCATCTAGCATAAATCCAACTTTTGCAGGATCTGAAGAATGTTCTGAATTTATTTTATTTTCGGACAAAACCTTGGAACGATCCCATCTTAGAAATACCTTTTTCCAAATAATTTCGGCGTTTCCTAAATATTTTTCTGCAAGTGATCTGGATACATCATCTTCAATCATAATTAGTTTATTTTCCTGAATAATATTGATTGTCTGTGCATCGAATGTTTTTATATTGTTAAAGCCAAAAAGTTTTAAAATGTCTTGAGCATCTTTTATATTTAGGGCATTAATAGCAGGTTCATATTTATATAACGTATGAACAAATTCTGTATCAATAAGATAAACCTTATCAACTTCGGCTTTT